>JBFZCA010000338.1:0-11618 GCA_041308205.1 Planctomycetota bacterium
GGCGGGCATTGCCGTGAGCGCCGTGTGCGGCGGGGCGGAGGGCGCGCTCGCGCACCACGATGCCGCCGTTCGGGCGCGCGCGGCCGCATCGGTGCGGGAACTGCTTGCCGTTGCGGGCGCGCTTGGAGCGACGGGCGTGCTGGTCACGGCGGGGATGCGCGGGGACGGATCGCGTCTCGACGGGGAGGACCGGCGGCGCGCGCTTGCCGATCTCCTGCCCGCGCTCGGCGATGCGGCCGCAGCCGAGGGGACCATGCTGCTGCTCGAGCCCTTGAGCGGCCCGGAGGCGTCGTTTCCGGCCGGCCTGAGGGAGGCGGCGGCGCTCATCCGGGCCGCGGGCAGTCCGGGCCTCGGTCTTGCGGCCGATTGCCACCACGCCCGGCGCGAGGAGGGGGGCCTTGCCCGGTCGCTTCAGGCGGTGCGCGACTGCCTGCGGTACGTCCATGTCTGCGGCGAGGGGCGCACCATGCCGGTCGGGCGCGATCCCCTCGTGAGGGCAAGCCTCGAGGCGCTTGCCGGGTGCGCGCCCGGCATGTTCCTGTCCCTCCAGGCAGGGGTGGCGGCAGACGCGGAGAAGGAGCTTCCTCTGGCCGCCGCAGCCATCGCAAAGGCTTTTGCCGGAATGGTTTGAGGCGTCTCGATCGAAGTCCTCCGTAGCCTTGGCGAAGGCGTGGCGAAGGCGGACGCCATTTTGGCAGCCTCGGCTCGACCCTCGGCTGCCATATTGACCCTTCCGCGTCAGCCCCGCCTGCCATTCTGGTCGAAAACGCGCGTCTGCAGGGAGCCGGAGGGGGTTCGGCGGAGGAGGTGCTTGGCACCCTTTTTGCTCTTCGTTATGCCTTGTATGTCTGTGCATTCCGCGCGGTCGTCCGTGCGGACGCAGCAGGAGCCCTCGGACGGCAAGCGTCGCGGGCTCGTGAATCGCGAATCGAGGCGCGCGTCGCGACGGCCCTCCGGCCGGGAGTAGGCCTTCCGGGCGGCGGGATGCGTCTTGAGACGCCCAAAAGGACTGAGGAGCGAGGGATGGCCAAGCAGTTGACATTCGACCTGGAATGCCGTGACAAGCTGGTGCGGGGCGTCAAGAAGATCGGCAGCGCCGTCAAGGCGAGCCTGGGGCCTCGCGGCCTCAATGCGGTGCTCGACCGAAGCTGGGGCGAGCCCAAGGTGACTTCCGACGGCGCGACCGTCGCCGAGGAAGTCGAGCTCAAGGACCGCGTCGAGAACGCCGCGGCGCGCATTGTCCGCGGGGCGGCCGAGAAGACCGCCCACGAGGTGGGCGACGGCTCCACGACGTGCACCGTGCTCGCCGAGGCGATGTACCTGGAGGGCGTGCGCGCGGTCACGAGCGGCAGCAATCCCATGCTGCTCGTCAGAGGCATGCGCGCGGCCGTCGATGCCGCGGCGGCGTACATCGAGAAGGCCGGCATCAAGGTCAAGGACAACGAGCAGATCCGCCACGTGGCGACGATCGCCGCGAACGGCGATGCCGAGCTCGGCAAGATCATCGCCGAGGCCATGGACAAGGTCGGCGAGCAGGGCGTCGTGACCGTGGAGGAAGGCAAGGCCCTGGAGACGACGCTGGATGTCGTCGAGGGCATGGAGTTCGACCGCGGCTACCTGTCGCCGCACTTCGTCACCGACCAGGAGCGCATGGTCTCCGAGCTGCGCGAGCCCTACATCCTGATCATGGAGGACAAGATCTCGAACCTCAGCCAGATCGTCCCGGTCATGGAGAAGGTGCTCGCCGAGAAGCGGCCCTTCTTCATCATCGCCGAGGACGTCGAGAGCGAGGCGCTCGCCACCCTGGTCGTCAACAACATGCGCAAGACCATCCAGTGCTGCGCCGTCAAGGCGCCCGGCTACGGCGATCGGCGCAAGGCGCTGCTCGGCGACATCGCGACCGTGACATCGGGCAGCGTGATCTCCAAGGACCTCGGCATCGAGCCGCGCGGGATCAAGCTCTCGCACCTGGGGACCGCCAAGAAAGTCATCGTGACGAACGATGACACGACGATCGTCCAGGGCGCGGGGAAGAAGGCGGCGGTCGAAGATCGCGCGCGCCAGATCCGCCTGGAGCTCGACGAGACGACCTCGGACTACGATCGCGAGAAGCTCCAGGAACGGCTCGCGAGCCTGGTCGGCGGCGTCGCGCAGATCACCATCGGCGGCGGCACCGAGAGCGAGGTCAAGGAGAAGAAGGCGCGCGTCGAGAGCGCGGTCGAGGCGACCAAGGCCGCGATCGAGACCGGCATCGTGCCGGGCGGCGGCGCGGCGCTCCTGCGGTCGCAGAAGGCGGTGGATGCGGTGAAGCCCGAATCCGACGAGGAGCGGGCGGGCGTCGCGGCGGTCAAGAAGGCCCTGGAGATGCCGGCGCGCCAGCTCGCGAGCAACGCGGGCTGCGAGCCGTCGAACGTGCTGCGCGAGATCCGGGCCGGGAGCAAGCTCGAGGGCTTCGACCTGGTGGCCGGAGAGCGCGTGGACATGGTCAAGGCGGGCATCATCGATCCGGTCAAGGTCGTCACCACGGCGCTCGTCAACGCGGCGAGCGCGGCGGCCATGCTGCTCACGACCGATGCGGTCGTCACGGACATTCCCAAGAAGAAGTCCAAGAAGGGCGGCGCCAAGGGCGGCCGCGGCGGCGCGCATCACCACCATCACGGCCATCCGCACATGTAGGCGCGGCGGAGGCATGCACTGCAGGCAGGCACGGAAGAATCGAACCACGGCAGGCCTTCCCCGCGCGGGAAGGATCAGGAGGATTGCAAATGTCAAAGCAAATGCTGATCGGCGATGAAGCGCGCCGGGCGCTCGCCCAGGGGATCGAGAAGACCGCCAGGGCGGTGCGCGTGACGCTCGGCCCCACCGGCAAGAACGTGATCTTCAGCGGGAAGCACTCCGGGCCGCGATCGACCAAGGACGGCGTCACGGTCGCCAAGGAGATCGAGCTGCCCGACCCCTTCGAGAACATGGGCGCCAAGCTCATCAGGGAGGTCGCGGAGAAGGCCAACCAGTCGGTGGGCGACGGCACGACGACGGCCGTGATCTACGCCCACGAGATGCTGAAGGAGGGGTTCCGGCTGATCGCGGCGGGGTTCGATCCTCAGGCCATCAAGCGCGGCCTCGAGAAGTCGGTCGAGAAGGCGGTCCAGTGCATCGACGAGCTGGCGATCGCCGTGCGCAACGAGGATGACGTCAAGCGCGTCGGGACGATCGCGTCGAACAACGACGAGACGGTCGGGGAGCTGTTCGCCGAGGCCATGCGCAAGGTCGGCGAGAACGGCGTCATCACGGTCGAGGAGGGCAAGCGCACCGACACGTGCCTCGACATCGTCGAGGGCATGCAGCTCGACCGCGGGTACCTGTCGCCGTACTTCGTCACCGATCCCAAGGGGATGGCGTGCGTGCTCGAGGACTGCTACATCTTCCTGTACGAGAAGAAGCTGTCCGCGGCCGCGGACATCGTGCCGATACTCGAGAAGGTGGTGATGACGGGCAGGCCCATGCTCATCGTGGCCGAGGATATCGAGGGCGAGGCCATGGCCGCGCTCATCATCAACCGCCTGCGGGGCGTGCTCAAGGTCTGCGCGATCAAGGCGCCCGGCTTCGGCGACCGGCGCAAGGCGATGATGGAGGATCTGGCGATCCTGACCGGCGGCACGTTCCTTTCGGAAGACCGCGGCATCAAGCTCGACACGATCGAGATCGGAGTCCTCGGCAGGGCCGAGAAGGTCGTCGTGACCAAGGACAAGATGACGCTCTACAAGGGCGGCGGCAGGAAGGCCGACGTGGACCGCCGGGTGGGACAGATCAAGCACCTCATGGAGCAGACGACGAGCCAGTACGACCTGGAGAAGCTCCAGGAGCGCCTGGCGAAGCTGTCGGGCGGCGTGGCCATCATTCGCGTGGGCGGCATGACGGAGAAGGAGACCAAGGAGCTCAAGGACCGCGTGGAGGACGCGCTCAACGCCACGCAGGCGGCCGTTCAGGAAGGCATCATCCCGGGCGGGGGCACGGCGGGCATCAGGGTCAAGGAGAAGCTGGCCGGCCTGCGCCTCAAGGGCGATGAGAAGTACGGCCTGGACATCGTGCTCAAGGCGCTCGAGGCGCCGCTCCGGCAGATCGCCGAGAACGTGGGCCTCGATGGGGGGGAGATCGTCGCCAGGGTCGCGGAGTCGAAGACCCGCGTCGGATTCGAGGGCATGACGGGCGCGATCACGGATCTCTTCGATGCCGGCGTGATCGATCCGGCGAAGGTCATGCGCGTGGCGCTGCAGAGCGCGGCGAGCGTCGCCGCGCTGACGATCGGCACGGGCACCGCCATCACGGAGCTCAAGGACGACAAGGCGCCGGTTGCGGGCAGCGTGACATAGCCGCGCCGCGATGCGCGCGGGAGCGGCGGCGGCAAGCGGGTGACTGCATGGCGAAGGATTTCTACGAGATCCTCGGCGTGCCGCGGACGGCCGGCGAGGCGGAAATCAAGAAGGCGTACCGCACGCTGGCGCTCAAGTACCACCCCGACAAGAATCCGGGCGACAAGACCGCGGAGCAGAAGTTCAAGGAACTGGCCGAGGCCTACGAGGTGCTGAGCCACCCGGACAAGCGCCGCCGGTACGATCAGTTCGGCGCCGAGGGCGTGCACGGCATGGGCGGACCGCGGTTCCACAACGTGGAGGACATTTTCTCCGCCTTCGGCGACATATTCGGCGGCGGGGGCGGCGGGGGCGGCGGGGGCTCGATTTTCGAGGATTTCTTCGGCATCGGCGGGCGGGCGTCGCGCCGGCCCGCGGGCGGCCGCGACGGCGCGGACCTGCGCATCGAGATCGGCATCGCGTTCGAGGAGGCGGCGCGCGGCGTCGTCAAGGAGATCGGGGGCCTGAAGCGCGAGATGGCCTGCGGGACATGCAAGGGCACCGGCGCCCACCAGGGCCGCGTCGAGACGTGCTCGACGTGCCGCGGGATGGGGCGCGTCCAGGCCATGCAGGGCTTCTTCAGCATGACGACGACCTGCCCGCACTGCCAGGGCGAGGGAATCCGCGTGGCGCGGCCGTGCGAGCGCTGCGGCGGCCGCGGCACGGTGACCGAGAAGACCGACTGCGAGTTTCAGATTCCGCCCGGCATCAGGGACGGCATGAAGATCGTCAAGGAGGGCTTCGGCAACGCCGGCGTGCGCGGCGGCGGCGGCGGCGACCTGTTCGCGGTCATCAGGCTGAAGCCCCACGCGGTGTTCGAGCGCTACGAGGACGACGTTATCTGCGAGATTCCGATCACGTTCAGCCAGGCGGCGCTGGGCGCCAAGATCCGCGTGCCGACGCTCGACGGCAGGGCCGAGGTTGCGGTGCCCGCCGGCACGCAATCGGGCGAGGTGCTGCGCCTGCGCGGCCAGGGATTCCCGCACCTGCACGGCCGCGGCCGGGGCGACGAGCTGCTGAAGGTCGTGATCGAGACGCCGCAGAGCCTGAGCGGCGAGCAGCGCAAGCTCTTCCAGGAGATGGCGCAGCTCGAGCAGAAGAACCGGAACGGCCTGCCGAGGCTGAAGTCGTTCCTCGGCAAGCTGAAGGAAAGCTTCGGATACGAGCCATGAACGAGGAATCCAGGAAGGATCGGACCGCGGCCGATGCGGCCGGGGAGACGGCGCCCGCCGGCGGCGAAGCGGCGGAGGACGGCGCCCCGGCCGCCGCCGCTTCGGAGGCGTTGCCGCCCGAGGATCTGGCGCAGCTCAAGCGGCGCGCCGAGGAGCGCGACAAGCTGTTCGAGCGGCTGCAGCGCGCCGTGGCGGACCTCGACAACTTCCAGAAACGCGTCAAGCGCGACCGTCAGATCACGGAAGAGGCCAAGGTCAGGCAGTTCGTGAAGGAGTTCCTGCCGGTCGTCGATGACATCGAACGGCTCGATGCGGCGCTCGAGGGCGCGCTGTCGATCGCCGATGTGCGCACGGCGCTGCGGTTGCTTCGCGACAAGGCAAGGAACGTGCTGGCCGGCTGGAAGATCGAGGAGATCGAGGCCGTCGGCGCGCAGTTCGACCCCGGGCTCCACGAGGCCGTCCGTTTCCACGAGACCGACGCGGCGGCGGCCGGCGCGGTGGTCGAGGACACGCGGCGCGGGTACACGATGCGCGGCGATGTGCTGCGGGCGTCGCAGGTCGTGGTCGCCAGGCGGCCGCCGAAAGCTCCGGGCGCCGGGGATGCCGCGGCCGAGGGTCCCGCGGACCGCGCCGGGGAGGATTGAGCATGCCGACCTACGAGTACGAGTGCAAGAAGTGCGGGCACGAGGAGGAGCGTTTCGAGCCCATGGGCCCGGCCGTTCCCAAGCGGTGCCCCGCGTGCAACGCTCCCCGGAGCCTGCTGAGGCTGATCGGCGTGGGAGCCGGCATCATCTTCCGCGGCTCGGGTTTCTACGAGACCGATTACAAGCGCAAGGGCGCCAACGGCAAGGCGCCGGAACGCGCGCCCGAATCGGCATCGGCGTCGTCTCCCGCGGCCGAGCCGAAGAAGGACGCGGCCGCACCCGCCGCGAAGACGGCTGTCGAGAAGACGGCTGCCGAGAAGACGGCCGCGGAGAAGACGGCCGCCGCCAAGGACTGACAATGGCGCGCCCCTGCCCCGTGTGCGGTAAAGAGGTGCCCGAGGATCCGCGTCCGGCGTGCTATCCCTTCTGCAGCCCGCGGTGCGCGAAGATCGATCTGGGGGGCTGGCTTTCCAACCGGTATGCGATCAGCGAGGAGCTGCCCGATTCGGAGGGCGCCGGCGCCGCGGCCGAGGAAGAACCGGAATGACGGGCGCCCGCCGCGGCGCGCGCCGGGCGCAAAAAAAACGCGGGCGATCGCATCGCCCGCGTCGAAATGTCCGTGGTGCGTCAACCGCGCCGTACGTTCCTTACTTGCCGAGTTGCTTGTGCGCGAGAAACTCGTCCAGGTCCTGGTTTTCGAAGCCCTTCATGTCCTTGAGCTCGCCGGTGAGCGTGAGGTACTTGACCGAGTTGTCGATGTACAGCATGTTGAGGCCGTCATCGTGGTTCTCGGGAATCTCCTCGGACGTGGCGATGCTGTTGTCGCAGCCCAGGGCGGTCTTGCTTCCGGACCCGCCGGTTGAGCGCAGCTTCTTGTTGCGCCACGCGTAACTCACGTTGTCCTCGGTGAGGATGAAGGGGTCGTCGCTGTCCTCGTTCCAGCCCTCGACGGGCTCGTCGATGGAGGCCGGGCAGATGTACATCTCGGGATCGCGCGCATCCTTCATGGTGTCGATGATGAGCTGCATGGACTCGTGCGCCCTCGGCTCATCCGTCGCCGCCACGGGGAACCACTGCTTGTTGTCGTCCGCGTAGAGCATGGCCATCTGGCCGATCGACCGCAGACGGTTCATGCACTGCGTGCGATACACCTTCTTCCTGACCTTGAATACCGCCGGCACGAGAAACGAAGCCAATACGCTGATAATGAGAATAACTACGAGAAGCTCGACCAGCGTGAAACCGTAGATCTTGTAGCGCCGCATGGTTCTCACCTCCTTTCGGGCGGCGGCCGACGCACGGACACTTCTATGAACGATTATAGTGGCGGCGGCCCCCCCTCACAAGCACGAAACGAGCCGAGGGGCATCCCGCGGCCGGTCGCGCGGGCTCACGGCGGGCGCTCGGGCCCGCCGCGGTCCTCGATCACGCGCACGGGCGCGGTCATGACCGGCGCCGCGTCGCCCAGCATGTAGAGCGCGTTGGCCAGGGCCTCTCTCGCCAGGGGGTCCTCCTCATCGCGGTGGCGGGCCCTGAGGGCGGGTATCGCGTCGCGCGCGCCCGTCCGGCCGAGCGAGAGCGCGGCTTGCTGCCTGACCTCGGCATTCGCGTCCATCAGCGCGTTCATGAGCGCCCGGGTGGACTCGCGCGCGGCCGGCCCCGCGATGGCGAGGCCCCAGGCGGCCTTCCTCCTGGTCTCGGGCTCGGGGCTCTTCAGGCCGCGGGTGAGCGCGGGCACGCCGCGATCCCCGAGCACGCCGAGGGCCTGGGCGGCGCGGAAGCTCACCTGCGGCACCGGCGATTCCAGGCGCTGGGCGAGGAGGGGCACGGCGTCGTTGCCGGCATCGCCTTCCTTGATGATCGCGTTGATGGCCCGGAGCTGCTGCAGCGCATTCGGGCTGCGCAGGTCGCGCATGGTTTCCTCGGGAGTGCCGCATCCGGCGGCGAGCGCAAGCAGGCACGCCGTTCCCGCGCGGGCCGCGAGGCTGCGCCGGCGGCGGTTCATGGCAGTGCGCGCTCCCAGGCGAGCGTGCCGTCCGGACCGGCGATGACGAGCTCGCTGCGGCCCTCGGCGCGCTCGACGCGCCCGATGCGCCGCGCCTCCACGGCGAAGCGCGCGGCGGCCTCCTCGATGAGCGCCGCGCCCTCATCGCAGGTGAAGAGCTCCAGGCGATGCCCCATGTTGAAGACCTCGTGCATTTCCCGCCACGTGCTGCCCGACCGCGCCTGGATCAGGCGGAAGAGGGGCGGCACAGGGAAGGGGTTGTCCTTGACGTAGCGGACCGCGCCGCCGAAGCGCAGGCACTTGGTCTGGCCGCCGCCCGTGCAGTGGACCATGCCGTGGATCAGGCGCCTGCCGCGGGCCAGAACCTCGCGGACGATCGGCGCATAGGTGCGGGTGGGGGAGGCGAGGGCTTCTCCGATCGTGAGGGCGCTGCCGGGCAGCGGGTCGCTCAGGCTGAAAGAGCCCGCGTACACGAGGTTCTCGGGCGTGCTCGGCGCCCAGGTCTCGGGGTAGCGCGCGGCGTAGGCGCGACCGAGCAGATCGTGGCGCGCGGAGGTGAGGCCGTTCGAGCCGATCCCCGAGTTCTCCTTCTCCTCGTAGGCCGCGGCGCCGGTTCCGGACAGGGCCACGATCGCATCGCCGGGACGGATGGAACCGTTGTCGATGACCTCGTCGCGCCGCAGGCGCGCGGCGCAGGTCGCGTCGACGGCGATCGTGCGCACGAGGTCCCCGACGTCCGCGGTCTCCCCGCCGCCGATCACGAGCTCAATACCGAGCGCGCCCAGGCGCGCGGCGAACGCGTGGAACCCGTTGATCACGGCGGCGATGGCATCGCCGCCGACGAGGCTCTTGTTGCGGCCGATCGTGCTGGACAGGACGAAGGGCCCGGTCGCGCCGACGCACAGCATGTCGTCGATGTTCATGACGGCGGCGTCCTGGGCGATGCCCGCAAAGTGCGATGCATCGCCGGTCTCGCGCCACAGGAGATAGGCGACGATGCTCTTGGTGCCGGCGCCGTCGGCGTGGAGCACGAGGGCGTGCTCGTCCCCGCCCCCGAGCGCATCCGGCAGGATCCGGCAGAAGGCGGCCGGGAAGAGGCCCTTGTCGAGGCCGGCCACGGCGCGGTGGACATCCTCCTTGGCGGAGGACACGCCTCGCCGGGCATAGCGTCCCTGAGAGTCCATACGGCCCGAGGATACCGCGCCCGAGGGCCGAGAGCAACGGGGCTGCGCCGCGCGGGCACGTTGACATTGCCCCCCGGCCTGGTATATTCTTGGGGCCTCGTACCCATCGCGGCCGGCAGGCGGCGGGCGGGACGGCGGGCCCCGCGGGGGCGCCGTCCGCCGCGCGCACGGAGAAAGGAAATTCCGCAATGATCGTATCGACGAAGATCCTCTTCACGCACGCGTACAAGCGCTACGCGGTCGGCGCCTACAACATCAACAACGCGGAGCAGATCATGGGTCTCTTCCGCGGCAACCTGGAGAGCAAGGCGCCGTTCATCATCCAGATCTCCAAGGGCGCGCGGTCGTACACCGACAAACGGCTGCTCGAGGCCATGATCCGCGCGGCGGACAAGATCTTCCCGGATGCGGTCTACGCGGTGCACCTCGACCACGGCGATGAGGCCGCGTGCATGGATTGCATCCAGAGCGGGTTCTACAGCTCGGTCATGATCGACGCGAGCCACGAGCCCTTCGACACGAACGTCGAGATCACCGCGCGCGTCGTCGCCGCGGCGCATGCCAAGGGCGTCGCGGTCGAGGCGGAGCTGGGGCAGCTCGGCGGCGTCGAGGAGCACGTCTCGGTGGCCGAGGCCGACGCGCGCCTCACGAACCCGGCGGAGGTCAAGACGTTCGTCGAGCGCACCGGCTGCGACAGCCTCGCGTGCGCCATCGGCACGAGCCACGGCGCGTACAAGTTCACCGGCAGCCAGGGCATCCACTTCGAGGTCATCAAGGAGATCGCCCGCCTGCTTCCCGGCTTCCCGCTCGTCATGCACGGCTCGAGCTCCGTGCCGGCGGATGAGGTCGCCCGCATCAACGCGGCCGGCGGCAAGCTCAAGGGCGCCAAGGGCGTCGACGAGGCCCAGATCACCAAGGCCGGCGCGATGGGCGTCACGAAGGTCAACATCGACACCGACGGCCGCCTGGTGTGGTGCCGCGTCCATCGCGAGCACTTCAGGGACAACCCCGAGAACTTCGACCTGCGACCCCCGGGAAAGGTGTTCCAGGCCGAGTACGCCAAGTACATCGCGCACAAGAACGCCGTGCTCGGGAGCGCGGGCAAGCTGGACGAGGTCCGCGCGCTCTTGTGAGCGCGGCGAGAAGCGGGGCGGTCCGGACGGCGGCGCCGCGCGCGGGCGCGGCGCTCAGGACGGCGGCCGTGCGCCGCCGAGGCGCGCGAACTCCCCGTCGAGCAGGCGGTTGCTCGGAACGCAGGCGAGCGACCTCGCGATGAGACGGTAGACCGCGCCGCGCGAGATGCGCACGGGCGGGGCGGCGAGCGGGTTCGGGCAGGCCTCGAGCGCGTTGAGCGTCGCGAGGCCGATCCACAGCGGCCACACCGCGGCAAGCCTGAGGCGGATGCGGCGCCGCCCGAGCGCCCCGATGTAGCGCGATGCGAACGCCAGATGCTCGCGTGCGTGCGCGATGTAGCGCTGGTAGAGCGGCCTGAGCCGCTCGAACGTCTCCGGCGCGAGCAGGTCGCGCGGCGCGAGCCCGAAGGAGCGCAGTTCCTCTTCCGGAAGATAGACGCGGCCGCGCGCCGCGTCGGCGCGCACGTCCCGCAGGATGTTGATGAGCTGCAGCCCCTTGCCGAAACGCACGCCCCAGGCGGCGTACGCATCGCGCCGCGCGGCCGGCCACGCGCCCGCCCGGACCGTGAGATCGGTCCAGAACTCGCCCACGCAGCCGGCAATGAGGTACGTGTAGCGGTCGAGGTCCGCCGCCGACGGCAGCGCGGCGCAGGCGCCGGGCGAGGCGTCCGCGAAGCGCGCGAGGTCGACGCGCATGCCCTCGGCGAGCGTGGCGACGACGGTGCGGATCGGGGCGCGCAGCTCGGGCGGCAACGATGCCAGGAACGCGAGGGCCGCCGGCACATCCTCGAGGAGCGCGCGTTCGGCCTCGGGCATGTGCGCGGGCGCGGCGGTCTCGCCGACCGAGTAGTTGCACAAGGTCGTGATCAGCCGGTCGCGTCGATCGTCGTCGAGCGGTTCCTCGTCGGTGGTCTCGAGCCGCCCGTACGGCCGGTCGGTGAGGTAGCCCTCGATCGAGTCGAACCAGAACTGGAACGAGTGGACCTCGTCGAGGAAGTCCTGCTCGGCGAGTGCGTGCGGGTCGAAGTCGTCGGTGGCTGTCGCTGTGGTGGTGCCGGTCATGCCGAGACG
>JBFZCA010000339.1:0-9943 GCA_041308205.1 Planctomycetota bacterium
GGCGGCGGCGCGCTCCTGCCGCCGGCCCAGCCCGGCGCCGCCCACGCAGACGGCGGCGGCGTTCACGGGATCGATCTCCGCGCTCGCGCCGAGCGCCTGCGCGAGATCGCGGAGGAGCGCGGCGAAGCCCCTCCGGCCGATGCTCAGGAAGTTTCCCGGGCCGCCGCTGGCCACGGTTCGTGACTTGCCGGCGACCGCCATGCACGTGGTCTTCGTGCCGCCGGCATCGATGCCGATGAGGAGTTGCCGCGCCGCCATACGCTTCCATCAGAACGCGCGGCGAGAGGTTGCGCAAGTGCCGAACTGCGCGCGCCCGCCCGGCGCTACGCGAGCGGCGGCACGTCCAGCCACGTCCGGCGGCGCCAGGACTTCATGCCGAGCTCGGCGAGCTGCACGCCCTTGGCGCCTTCGAGCAGGTTCCACGGGAACGGCGTGTCGGCGACGACATGGCGCAGGAAGAGCTCCCATTGCGCCTTGAAGGCGTTGTCGCAGTCGCCGCGCGACGGCACCTCGGACCACCCGTCCCGGAAGTCGATGGGACTGTCGACATCGGGGTTCCAGACGGGGCGCGGGGTCGCGGCGAGGGGCTGGATGAAGCATTTCCTCAGGCCGGCGACGGCGCTGCCCTTGGTGCCGTCGACCTGGATCGTGAGCAGATCGTCGCGCCTGACGCGCACGGCCCACGACGAGTTGAACTGCGCGATGATGCCGCCCTCGAGCTCGAAGACGGCGTAGGCGGCGTCATCGGCGGTGCACTCGTACGGCCGGCCTTCCTCGTCCCAGCGCTGCGGAATGTGCGTGGCGGCGGTCGCCGACACGGCCTTGACCTTGCCGAAGAGGCGGTCGAGCACGTAGCGCCAGTGGGCGAACATGTCGAAGACGATGCCGCCGCCGTCCTCCTTCCGGTAATTCCACGAGGGGCGCTGCGCGGGGACCGTGTCGCCCTCGAAGACCCAGTAGCCGAATTCGCCCCGCACCGCGAACACCCGTCCGAAGAAACCGCTGTCGGCGACGGTCTTGAGCTTCATCAGGCCCGGCAGCCACAGCTTGTCCTGGACCACGCCGTGCTTGACGCCGGCCTCCGCGGCGCGGCGGTAGAGCGCGAGCGCGTCCTCGACGGTCAGCGCCGTGGGTTTCTCGCAGTACACGTGCTTGTGCGCGGCGATGGCGCGCGTGACGCTCTCCGCGCGGCGCGCCGTCGTCTGGGCATCGAAGTACACGGCGTTCTTGGGGTCGGCGAGGGCCGCATCCAGGTCGGTCGTCCACCTGGTGACGCCCGATGCCGCGCAGAGCCGCTCGAGCTTGGCGGGGTTGCGGCCGACCAGCACGGGATCGGGCATGATGGTCTCTCTGTCGTTCAGGGCCACGCCGCCCTGGCGCATGATGGCGAGGATCGAGCGCGCGAGATGCTGGTTCGCGCCCATGCGGCCGGTGACGCCGTTCATGATGATGCCGACCTTGCGGGTGGTGATGGCGGTCATTGGGAGCCCTCCGTCATTCCGGCGTGCGGGTACGCTGCGGGCAGGCGCCCTCGGGAATCGGCGGCGCATCGGCGCCGGCGCGGGGCAGCGTGCCCGCCAGCTCCTGGCGCCAGTGCGCCACCTCGCCGGCGGGCGCATAACAATAGGTGAAGAGAAGCGGCGCGGCGCCGGTGTTCGTGAGCTGGTGGAAGACGCGCGGCGGCACGTAGACGGCCGCACGCGCGCTCACGGTGCGGCGTTCATCGCCGATGCACACCTCGCCCGCGCCCTCGAGTATGAAGTAGACCTCCTCCTGGTCGTGGTTGTGCCACGGCACCTGGCCGCCGCCGGGATCGAGCGCGACGAACCCCATGGCGAAATGCACGGAGGCGATGGGGGATGCGCCCCCGACCACGTTCTTGGTCACGCGCCCGGCCGGATATCTTCTGCCTTCCATTGCGTTCAGATCGGCGATGATCACGCTCGCGCCTCCTTGTTGCCGCCGGATACTCCCGAGAAGAAGGTGAGGTACGGCTCGTTGCGAATGATGCGCTGCAGGTACAGCGCGGCCTCGCGCGCGTGGTAGTCGCCCCACATGCTCGCCTCGCCGCACGGCACGCGCCGCCCCTCCGGGACGTGGTCCCAGCCGTTCGGCCGGTGGTAGACCGAGTGAAGGAGCAAACCCTGGTGCCCGGAGTTCGCGGCGAGGTACGGCGCATCGAAGAGCGCGTCGAGGACCGTCAGCCCGGCCTGCCAGTACGTGCGGCCCTTGGCGTCGTCCTTCGCCGTCAGGCAGCGGCCGAGGCGCAGCAGTCCCTGGGCGGCGATGGCCGCGGCGGAGCTGTCCACGGGCTCGAAGTCGTTGAAGGGATCCGCCGGCCGGCCGCGCCAGTCTCCGAGCGCGTCGAGGAGCGGCGCGCCGGTGTCCCAGTAGGGGATGCCGTCCGCGGCCGTGTGCTCGATGTAGAAATCGCAGGCGGCCTCGGCGGCGGCGCGGCACCAGCCCTCGACGGCGGCGCGGCCGCCCCAGGCGGCGAACTCCTCCTCGGGGAGGGTTTCCAGGAACTCGAGCTCCTCGGCATAGCCGCACATTACCCACGCGAGGCCGCGCGTCCAGGTCGAGAACGGCGAGAAGCCCTGCTGCGAGCTCGGGCAGCGGTAGCGGCCGTCGTTGAGATTGAAGATGCTCTCGTGGGCCACGCGGCCGCGCACATCGTACGCGTCGCGTCCCTCGCCGTAGTAGACGTTGTAGAGCGCGGTGGCGGCCGCGTGCTGCAGGAGGCGGTCGAGGAGCGACACGCGCTCGTCGTGCTCCTCCATGAGCGCGTGGCCGAGGAGATGCCCCAGCGCGAGCGACCTGAGCGAGCGGATCGTGTCGGCGAAGAGCGAATGCGGGCCGTTGAAGGAGTAGATGAACCCTCCGCCGGCGGGCAGGCGGGTCCAACGATGGGCCTGGACCGCGGCCGAGCACTTGAGCGCGGTCTCGTAGCACGCGCGTTCCCACTCGTTCGGCGGCAGCGTGCCTTCGGCCATCATGCGGAGGAGCGCGCCGTAGGTGCTCGCGTTGTTGAAGCCGTGATCGTGGACGCCCATGTGCGTCACGTGCGGGAGCATCTTCCGGACCGTGTTGTCGCGGCCGATGGCGAGGAACTCGGGGTCGCGCACGGCATCGAATTGCAGGAGCGCCGAGCCGTACTGGAAGCCCTGCGTCCATTCGGTCCAGCCCCGCGAGGTGTAGGCGCCGCGGACCGTGAAGACGGGAGCCCCGCGGCTCGGATCGAATGCGCTCTCGATCGCGAGGATCTTGGGCCCGGAAAGCTCCCACAGGCGCCGGATCTTCGGGGCCAGCCGGTCGGGGGCGAGGGTTTCGTCGATTTTCATGGGCGTCGGGTTTGCATGGATCGAGTGTAATCGTACCCCCGGCGTTGCGCGGGGGCAAGGCGGATGCGCGGCAGTCTCGGGCGATGCGGGTATCGACCACCGAGAAGCAATCGGCCGCGAGGCCGCGAAAGCACGAGGACGAAAGACGAAGTAGCCACGAAGGCACGAAGGGCCGTGGGACCGGACTGAAGCCGCGCAGTCCGCCTGTCGCGGCGGACGACGCACGCCGCTCCGGCCGCGCACGCGAAGCGCGGCGTCCTCGTGGCCCCCTTCGAATTCGACCCCGGTCGCCGGGGCTACGGCGGGTCATCCCCTGAGTCGCAGCACGAAACGCGCGCCGCCGGGCGGCCGCGGGTCGTAGACGAGGCGACCCCCGATCTCGCGCGCCAGGCGCCTGCAGAGCGCCAGCCCGAGGCCCACGCCGGGCGCCGAGTCGGCGGCCTGGCGCGCGGACTTGGCGAACGGCGCGAAGAGCGCGCCCAGCCGGCCGGCCTCGATGCCGGGGCCGTGGTCCGCAACGACGATGGCGGCGCCGCCGCGGACGGCCTCGGCGGTCACGTGGATACGCGCATCGCCGGCTCCCGCGGCGTACTTGCAGGCGTTGTCGACGAGGTTGAAGAGGATCTGCTCGACGGCCGAGGGACACGTGCGCACCACGGCGGCGGACGCCTCGGCCGAAGGCTCCACCACGAGCTGCATGCCTGCCCGGACGGCGCGCTCCTTGAGGCGCTCCTGCGTGCGGAGAAGCAGGTCGCCGGCCGTGAGCGTCTCGTGCGGGAAGACGGCGCGGCGCCGCTCGATGCGCGAGTAGGCGAGCACGTTCTCGACGAGGTGGCTGAGGCGGTCCGCCTCCGTGCAGAGCGTGCGCAGGTACTGCGTGCGCTGCTCCTCGGCCGGAACCATGCCCTCGGCGAGCATCTCGGCGTACATCCGGAAGGTGGTGAGCGGCGTGCGCAGCTCGTGCGTGACGGAGGAAACGAACGCCCCGCGGCGCTCGCTCAGCCGGATCGCGCCGGCAAGGAGCGAGAGAATCGCGCCGGCGGCAAGAAGCAGGCAGGGCCAGGCAACGAGCAGCGCGACGCGGATCGGCGAGAAGAACGGGACGGGCTCCTCGGGAAGGTCGCCGGGGATGAGGCGCGCGGGAATGCCTGCCAGCAGGCGTTCGGGGCTTCGGGCCGCCGCGTGAGGGTACGGCTCGATATCGGGGTCGGGAAGAACGTCGCGGACCGCGGCAAGCAGAAACTGCCGCAGCGACGGCCAGTTGAGGACGCAGCCCTGCAGGTACTCGCCCCCGCCGACCGCCACCCGGCGCGCAAGCACGAGGTGCGCGCCCGACCACAGCGCAGTCATGGGGCCGTGAATCACCTGGGAGGAAGAAAGGCCGCCCTTGACGGGAAAGAACGGCGCGGCCTCCTGCGGGAGGACCACGTTGGTGTTGAGCGCCTGCCTCTGGGCCTCGTTGCGCGCCTGGAACTCGATGGTGCTCTTGCGCTGCTGTACGAGAAGCTGCTCCGTCTGGGCGGGCGTCTGTCCCTGTGCGCTCGGCTGGTCGAGTTGCGTCTCGGCGATCTGTGCCTGCTGGAGATCGTTTGCCGCGGGGACGGCCACCTGCACGAGATCGCGCGGGGGCGGTCTCTCGAGCTGCGGAATGCCCGCCAGCGCGGCGCGGTCAAGATGCGGGCGAATCTCCGCGAGCAGCGCCGTGCGGGCATCGAGATCCTCGTTCTCGACGAGGCCGTGGCGCTCGGCGAGGGCGCGCAACGCGCCCTCGGGCGCCTCGGGCGAATGCATCGCACCGGCGGGATCGATCTGAAAATGCAGGCGGACATGCGCGGTTGCGCCGGCAAGGAAGGGCGAGGGCACGAGAAGCTCCCCGGCCGCGACGCCGGCGAACATGCGGCCGTAGGCGCGTTCGGCCGGATAGAACGCGCCGTACACGAAGTACGGCTGCGCGTTCTCCTGGGTGAGGAGCGGCGCGAGCACGAGCTCCATGCGCCACAGGGCGAGCCTGACGGCCTCCTCGGCCGCGGCCAGGGCGCGGGCGCCGCGCTCGGCCCGGTCCAGGCGAAGCGCGGTCACGGTGAGCCAGAGCATCGCCGCGAGCACCAGGGCGCAGCACGATGCGCACGCGATCCACGGCGCCGCGCGGCGGTTCATCGGGAAGGCTCCGGCGCGCGCCACATGTACCCCGTGCCGCGCACGGTGAGAATCACGGCATCCTGCTCGCGGACATCGCGCAGCTTCTCGCGCAGGCGCGTCACGTGCATGTCGATCGTCCGCGTCTCGATGTTGCGGGGGTCGAGGCGCCAGACGCGGGCGAGGATCTCCTCGCGCGCGATGGCGCGTCCCGCGTTGGCGGCCAGATAGCGCAGCAGCTCGGCCTCGCGCGGCGAAAGCGCCGCGCGCGCCCCGTCATCGAAGCGGACTTCGCCGCGGGCGAGGTCGGCGACGCCGCCGGGGATGCGCACCTCGGCAATGTCGGTCGGGCGCTCGGGCGAGCGGCGCAGCACCGCCTGGATGCGGGCGAGCAGCTCCTTGACGCTGAAGGGCTTGACCACGTAATCGTCGGCGCCCATCGTCAGGCCGCGGACGCGGTCGGTTTCCTCGCCCTTGGCCGTCAGGATGATCACGGGAAGCGTCGGACGGGAGCTCCGGACCTCGGCGAGAATCTGGAAACCGTCCCCGCCGGGCAGGACCAGATCGAGGAGCACCAGCGCGCACTCGGCGCGCGCCGCCATGGACAGGCCCTCGGGGCCGGTTGCGGCCTGGATCGGGTCGTAGCCCGCGAAGGCAAGGGCGTCCACTATGCCGCGGCGGATCGCCGCGTCGTCCTCGATGACCAGAATGCGCGGTCCTGCCATGGGGTGCGTGCTCCCGGGCGGGCGCCGCCGCCCGCCGCCGATACAATGCTATCGCAACCCCGGGGCGGCGGGTGTAACCCGTTCGTAACAGCCGCGGCCGCCGGCCTCGAGCCTACACCACGGGCAGGTCCTTCAGCGCCTTGGCGATCATCTCCTGCGGGTACTCGTCGTCCACGAGATTCCCCGCGAGATACGCATCGTACGCATTCAGATCGAAGTGGCCGTGCCCGGAGAACTGGAACACGATGACGCGCTCGTCCTTGGCCTTCTTGGCGGCGAGGGCTTCGTCCACGACCACCCTGATGGCGTGGCTGGTCTCCGGCGCGGGCACGATGCCCTCGGTGCGGGCGAAGAGCAGCGCGGCCTCGAAACACGCGTTCTGCCTGAGCGCCGCGGCCTGGATCACGCCGTGGCTGGCGAGCGCGCTCAATATGGGCGCCATGCCGTGGTACCTGAGCCCGCCCGCGTGGAAGGCCGGCGGAATGAAGCCGTGGCCGAGTGTGTGCATCTTGAGGAGCGGCGTGAGCTTGGCGGTGTCGCCGAAATCGTACGCGTACGGGCCGCGCGAGATGGTCGGGCAGGCCGCCGGCTCGGCGGCAATGAACCGGATGGGACGGCCCTCGGCCTTGTCGGGCCAGAAGGGCAGCATCAGGCCCGCGAAGTTGCTGCCGCCGCCGACGCAGCCCACGATCACATCGGGCTTCTCGCCGATCATCTCGAGCTGCTTCTTGGCTTCAAGGCCCGTGACCGTCTGGTGCATGAGCACGTGGTTGAGCACCGATCCGAGCGAGTACTTCGTGTCGGGGCTCTGCGCGGCGACCTCCACGGCCTCGCTGATGGCGATGCCGAGGCTGCCGGGGCTGTCGGGATCGGCCGCGAGAATCGCGCGGCCGCATTGCGTGGTCGCGCTCGGCGAGGGGTGGACCTCGGCGCCCCACACGTGCATGAGGCTGCGGCGGAACGGCTTCTGCTCGTAGCTGCACTTCACCATGTAGACCAGGCACTTCATGCCGAAGAAGCAGCACGCCATGGCAAGCGCGCTGCCCCACTGGCCGGCGCCGGTCTCGGTCGCGAGCCGCTGCACGCCTTCCTTCATGTTGTAGTAGGCCTGGGGCACTGCCGTGTTGGGCTTGTGGCTGCCGGCGGGGCTCACGCTCTCGTTCTTGTAGTAGATCCGCGCGGTGGTCTTGAGCGCCTGTTCGAGGCGCTCGGCGCGCACGAGCGGGGTCGGCCGCCAGATGCGGTACACGTTCAGGATCTCGTCGGGGATGGGGATCCAGCGCTGCGGCGACATCTCCTGCTCTATCAGGGCGTTCGGGAAGAGCGGCTGCAGCAACTCGGGGGTGAGCGGCTTGCCCGTGCCGGGGTGAAGCGGCGGCGGCAGCGGCGCCGGCATGTCCGGGAGGATGTTGTACCAGGCCCTCGGGATGTCGTTCTCGCTGAGCACGATCTTCTTCATGATGGCACTCCTTGCTTGCGGGGTCGCGCGGTCAAGCCGCTCGGCGCCTCGACCCTTATAAGGCGCTCCAGCATCCATGTATCATGTATCGGATTTCAACCACTCCTTCAAGGGGGGTATCGTCGTTTTCCCAATGCCCGGGCGGATTTCCGCCGTTGCCGGCAGGGCTGCGCGCAGGGCGGCCCCGTGCGAGGGGCGGCCCACGGCGGTCTTGCTGAGTATGGCGTAATTTTATTGCAATTTTCTAGTGGCGGAGGCTTTCATTTTGGGGGATGATCGTGGTACTATTCCGCATGGCATCTGTCGGCGTCCCGTAGAATGTCTCGAAAACCGCGGTGGAGGTGTGCATGAGCGAAAGAACGGAAAGCAAGATCCTCATTGTCGAGGACGAGGAAAGCCTGCGCGAATTCTTGCGCGCCGGCCTCGCCGAGCGCGGTTTCAAGGTCGACCTGGCCGTCGACGGCAAGGAAGGCCTTGCGCGCGCAAAGGCCGGCAAGGGCCGGTACGCCGTCTATGTCCTCGACATCGTGCTGCCGAAGATGGACGGCCGCGACATGGTGAAAGCCATGCGCGCGGCGGGAGATGAGACGCCCGTCCTCTTCCTGACGGCGATGGACAAGGTCGAGGACCGCGTGATGGGCCTCGAGATCGGCGCCGACGATTACGTCGTCAAGCCGTTCGCCCTCGAGGAGCTCGTGGCGCGCATTCATGCGCTGATCCGGCGGTCGCACATCGAGGGCGAGCTCTCGATCAAGTGCGGCGATCTTGCGGTCGACCGCGTGGAGCGCAGGGTGCTCTACAAGGGCAACCGCATCGATCTGACCCAGCGCGAGTACCAACTGCTCGACTACTTCATCCGGCATCGCGGCGAGGTGCTGAGCCGCGAGCAGATCTCGCGCGACGTCTGGGGGCTGACGTACACCGGCGAGTCCAACTTCGTCGATGTCTACGTGCGCCACCTGCGCCAGAAGATCTGGGACAAGGAAGAGTCGCAGATCAGAACGGTTCGCGGACGCGGCTACCTGATCGGCGAAGGGACCGGCAGCGACGAGGCGGACTGAGCGTCCGGCGGGCGCGTGCCTGCCGGCGCCGTGTCGCCGGCCGCGGACTGCGCGCAGGACCTCAGCGGAGATAAGGCTCGATCGCCGGCGCGAGCTTCCGGTAACCGGCGGGGTCCTTTGCCTCGAGATCGGTCATGAGGCGCTGCAGATCCTTCCAGAGCATGGGCGATGCCTTCCGCATGTGCGCGAAGTCGGCGGGCCCGAGCACCTGGAAGTAGCGCAACGCCTTGTCCAGGTTCCCGAGCGAGACCCACAGCATGGCCGGGTAGATCGCGTCCTCGGGCTTGAGAAACTGGTCGGCCGTGGTCTTCGCGTCGGCGTCGTCCTTGCCCGTGCGAAGCTGTGCCAGGGCGAGGAGGTACAGCGCCTCCGAGCGGTTGTCGGTTTCATCGACGGCGTTCTGGAGGAGCACGATCGCACCCTTGTAGTCCTGCTGTGCCACGAGGATGCGCGCCTTCAGAACCTGATAATCCGCCGTGCGGCGGGTGCGGCCGGTGCCCAGCGCCTGCGCGATCGCGCCGTCGGCATACTCGAGCGCGTCCTTCGGGCGTCCCCAGGCGAGATAGAATTCCGCCAACCCCGCGAGGTACTTGGGTTTGTCCTTCCCGCCCTGCGTCACGGCCTGCTTGAGATGGGGCTCGGCCTCGGCACGGTCGCCCCGCTTCGCCAGCAACATGCCGTACGCGAACTGCGCCTTGGCAAGACCGGGGACAAGCTCGATGGCGTGCGCGTATTCCGGAAGCGCAGCCTCCTCACTCGACAGATCATCGAGGAACTTGCCGAGCTCGTAGTGGGCCGCGGCCCTGGACGGCGTGTTGCGCGCCGTGCCGATCGCCTGGCGGAAGCACCGCTCGGCCTCGGGGTCGCGGAGGTCCGCGAGCGCCTTGGCCTTGCCCATGAGAAGCTCGGAGCGGTCGAAAAGCCCCGGTTCGTGGCTGAGGAGATCCTGGTACAGATTCAGGCGCTCGTCGTGGCGGTTGAGCTGGTTGAGGCACTCGGCCTTGAGCAGCATGGCCTCGGGCCAGTCGGGCGAATCGAAGGACATCTCCTCCGCGATGTCCATGCATTCGGTCCACGCGCCGAGGGTGAAGTGCTCCCGGATGCGGTCGATCAGCGTTTCGTGCGAGAGCAGGATGTACGCCAGGCCGCTCAGCGCGCCGATGCCGAGGAGCACGGCCGCGGCGATCGTGGAGGCCAGCGCAGGGCTGCGCCGGCCCCAGA
>JBFZCA010000340.1:0-21788 GCA_041308205.1 Planctomycetota bacterium
GCGGCCCTTCCCCGCGCCGCCGCGGTGACGGACGCTCGCGCCGCCGCCGTGCTCGCCGCGGCGCTCGCGGTCTCGTTCCTGCCGCGCGATCTGGAGGCGCAGCACGCGAGCCGAATTCCGCTCATCGAAGTCGCGTCGTGGGTGCGCGCGAATACGCGGCCTTCCGATCGAGTCCTCACGACATCGCCCTTCGTGCTCTTCTACGCCGACCGCGAGGGCAGGGAGCTTCGGGACAGGGGAGACGATGTGCCGGAGCTGCGCGACCCCCGAGCTGCGCCTCCGTACGCCCTGGCCGTGCTCGAACGCGACCGATGCGGCCCGGACTGCCGCTGGTTCGCCGCGGTCATGGCGCGCTACGAGGCGACGGACGCGCCCGGCGTCTCGGGCGGGCCGCGGCGGATCATGCTGCTCCGGCCCCGCGCGGACTCCTGAGCAGCCGCCGAGGCGCTTCGCCGCGGGATCGAAGGACATCCTACGGCAGACTCCGGCCGTCGAAGAGCGGCACCTGATCGATCGTGAAGCCCGCGCTCTCGATCCGTTGAACGGCCGCCTGAATCCGCCCCACCTCGGCCAGGCTGTGGGCATCGGTTGCGAGCGCGAGCGGGACGCCCGCGGCCGCGCATTCCTTGACGAGCGCGCTCGCCGCCTCGCCGCGGCCGCGCGCGCTGAGCTCGAGCGCCAGGCCGTGCGCCTTGGCGATCGCGACCGTCTCCTCGACGCACTCCTGCGGAACGGGAACGTCGCTCTCGACAAGCCATCGGAAGGGGTGCGCGATCACGTCGATGCCCGAGGCGGCAAGGTCGCGCACGTACGCGAAGAACGACTCGATCGCCTTCGCCGGCGCATAACCCTTGTGGTAGGCCTGCGGCATCACGTGCAGCGAGCCGAGCACGAGCTGCGCCTCCGCGCGCAGCGCGTCCGAGATCGTGAGCCGGCCGTCGCTCATGAGCTCGACCTCGACGCCGAAGATCAGGCGGTCGTCGCGGCAGGCCTGCAGCTCCTCCTTGAAGGCGAGCAGCCGCGCATCGCCGCGCGCCGCGTAGCGATCGAAGAGCTCCGGACGGTCGAGAAACTCCCACGCCCACGCCACATCCGATGGGAAATAGGCCTGGAAGCCGTGGTTCGTCAACGCCTGGCGCGCGATGAGACAGCCGGGCTCGTCGAGCACCGCGCGATAGATTCCGATCGTGAGCGCCCCGTCGGCGCAGTACGAGAGATCGGTATGGGCGTGACAATCGGTAAGCGGTCGCATGGCGGTTGCTGCGCCGATTGTAGCGCGTCGACGGCGAGGCGAGTAGGATGCCGCCCGGCCTTTACTTGCGCGGGCTGTCCTCCGGCACTATGATCCTTTTCTCGACCGCGCGCCCGCGCCGCGAGCGGCGAGGCCTTCGATGGCGCTGAGGAAAGGCAGGTGACCCGTGCGCACGCGCATGTGCATCCTGGCGGCGCTGGCCGCCCTTCTCTGCGGGTGCTTCGGAACCTCGTGGCGGAAGTCGGTCGGAGTGCTCAAGGACATGAATACGGAGGTCGAGCTCGAGCGCATGTTCGAGGCCGGCGTCCCCAAGGATGCCGGATTCGCCCAGCCCGCCGACATCCCCACCGAGCACCTGGCGGCATTCGTGACGCTTCTCACGTATGCACAACCCAAGCTGATCGGCGAGACCGAATACGTGCCGCTCGTCGCCGCGCCGCACGTGGCCAAGCTGTCCGTGGCGATCGCGGAGGGCCTCGCGCGCGCGGGTCCGGCCGAACGCGTGCGCTTCGCGGTCGTCAACACGCATTTCCAGCTCGGCTTTCTTCCCAAGCCGCGCACGACGCGCGGGGTCGCCTTCGTCGAACCGCAGGGCATGCTCAACCTCGCCTTCGACCTCGTCAACGAGACCACGGAGACCGACATGCCCGGCGAGCACTATCTCGACGACTGGGGCGATCCGACGCGCCGCACGATCACGAGGGTGACGCTGCGGCTGCCCGAGCATGCGGCGCTGTACCGCGACGATGAGGGCGACGAGCATCCGCTCTGGGTCGCCGTGCCTGTTGAAGCGCTCGCCGGGTCCATGCCGCCGGCCGCGCCGCCCGCGGAGCCCGAGACGGAGCCCGCGCCGGCCGCGGCCGCCCCGGACGAGGCGCCGGGAGCAACCGGACGCCTGACCGGCGAGGAGGCGATGCGGCTCCTCAAGAGCCTCGACGAGCTCAAGCACCGGGGCGTCCTCTCGGAGGAGGAATACCGCGCCAAGGTCGAGGCGGTCCACCTCCGCTACCAGGGCGCCGCAGCCCTTCCTCCCAAGTAGGCGCATGCGACGCCTCCGCCCCCCGCCCCGGCCCGGCGCCCGCGCCGCCGCGCCTCGTACGGAAAGGAGTCGGCCCATAGCATTCGATTTCGACACCCCCGTCGACCGCCGCGGCACCGCGAGCGTCAAGTGGGACAGGTACGGAGACCGGGACGTCATCCCGCTCTGGGTCGCGGACATGGACTTCCGTTCCCCGCCCGAGGTCATCGATGCCCTCGCGGCGCGCGCGGCGCACGGCGTCTTCGGCTACACGCACGCGCCGGACGAGCTCGTCGAGGCCGTCATCGCGAGGCTGTGCGCCGACCACGACTGGCGCATCGAGCCGGAGTGGATCGTCTGGCTGCCGGGGCTCGTCACGGGTCTCAACGTGAGCTGCCGCGCCACGGGTTCGCCGGGCGATGACGTCGTGACGACGGTGCCCGCCTATCCGCCGTTCCTTTCGGCGCCGGCGCACTCCGGCCGCCGCCTTGTGACCGTGCCGCTGCTCGAGCGGCACGGGCGCAGCGCGCTCGATCTCGAGGGCGCCGCCCGCGCACTCGGCGCGCGTGCGAGCCTCTTCATACTCTGCAACCCGCACAACCCCGCGGGCCGGGTCTTCACGCGCGAGGAGCTGGAGGCGTTCCTCGGCGTGTGCCGCGCGCATCGCACGACGGTGTGCTCGGATGAGATCCACTGCGGCCTCGTGCTCGACGCCGACAAACGCCACCACTCGCTTGCCGCGCTCGATCCCGAGTTCGCCGCGCAGACGATCACGCTCATGGCGCCGAGCAAGACCTACAACGTGCCGGGGCTCGGCTGCTCGTTCGCCGTGATTCCCGGCGAGGCGCTCAGGCGCCGCTTTCTGGCCGCCAAGGAGGGAATCGTCCCGGATGTGAACGCGTTCGGCTACGAGGCCGCGCTGGCCGCCTACCGCCACGGCGAGCCGTGGCGCCGCGCGCTCATCGACTATCTGCGCGCGAACCGCGACCTCGTCGAACGCCGCATCGCCGCCATGCCGCCCCTCGCGATGGCGCACGTCGAGGCCACGTACCTGGCGTGGATCGACGCCCGCGGCGCCGCCGTCTCCGACCCGTGCGGGTTCTTCGAGGCCGCGGGCGTCGGCCTCGGCGACGGCAGCCGCTTCGGCGCGCCCGGATTCGTGCGCCTGAACTTCGGCTGCCCGCGCGCGCCGCTCGAGGAGGCGCTCGACCGCATGGCGCGGGCGCTGGCGGGACGGAACTGAGCGCGCGCGTCCGGGACCGCGTCTGTGTCCGGGCCCGATCCGGAGAGGAGCCCGTTCGCGGCGGGTTCGATCCCGCCTTGCCATGCACCTTCGATGTGCACTATCCTGGGAAGCTCGCGCGTCCGCGTTCAACCAGGAGAGTTGCAATGAGACATCCCGCGCTTCTCGCGCCCGCGTCGAGCGTTCTCGTCCTTCTGGCCGCGTGCGCCGGAACCTCCCGGCATGCGGGGGAAGGGAACCTCGTCATCGAGGGCATTCCCGCCATTCCGCCCGAGACGGCGGCGCATCTGGCCCCCTACCAGAACACGCGCGGCGCGGCCCTCGCCGACTGGACCGCCGCGGGCGACGGGCTGCTCGTCCTCACACGTTTCGCGGAGACGACGCAGCTCCACGAGGTGCGAAGCCCCGGCGCATACCGAAAGCAGTTGACGTTCTTCAAGGAACCGGTGCACGACGCCGCACGCGATCCCGCACGCGGGGACGGCATCTACATTCGCACCGATGTCGGCGGCGGCGAGTTCTACCAGTATCACTGGCTCGATCCGGCGACCGGACGCGCGCGGTGCATCACCGATGGGAAATCGCGCAACGAGTCGCTGGTCCCGGCCCGCAGGAGCGGCATGATCGCCTACGTGAGCACGCGCAGGAACGGCCGGGACTTCGACATCTACGTCCAGAACGGCCCCGACGCGGCGAGCGCGCGCCTGGTCAAGGAGGTCGCGGGCCAGTGGTCCGTGCTCGACTGGTCCGGCGATGACGCGCGCCTCCTCGTCATGCAATCGACCTCCATCAACGAGGCGCGGCTCTTCGTGCTCGATGTCGCGGATGGCGCCATGCGCGAGGTCAATCCCGCGCCCGGCAAGAAGATCGCCTACGAGGCCGCCCTCTTCGCGCCCGGCGGCGGGGCGGTTTTCTACGCCTCGGACGAGGACCGCGAGTTCGTGACGCTCACGCGCCATGACCTCGCGACGGGCGCAAAGACGATCCTCAACCCCGTCGAGTGGAACGTCGAGGCGCTCGCCGTGTCGCCCGACGGCGCCCGCCTGGCCTACGCGATCAACAAGGAGGGCGTGAGCGAGATCTACGTTGCGGACGCCGCCGCGCCCGAGAAGGCGCGCGCCGTGCGGCTCCCGGAGGCCGGCGTCGCGGGCAACCTCTCGTTCGACCCGGCGGGCACGCGCCTCGCCTTCTCGATGAGCGCCACCGTGAGCGCGTCCGATGTCTACACCGCCGATGCCGCGACCGGCGAGGTCCTGCGCTGGACGACGAGCGAGCTCGGCGGTCTCGACCCTGCCGCGTTCGTCGCGCCGGAGCTCGTCCGCTACCGCACGTTCGACGGCCGCGAGATCCCCGCGTGGTACTACAAGCCCAGGACCTCCAAGGGGCGCTGCCCGGTCATCATCAACATTCACGGCGGCCCCGAGAGCCAGGCGCGGCCGGGCTTCAACCCGCTGACCCAGTACTGGGTCAACGAGCTCGGCGCCGCGGTGCTCATCCCCAACGTCCGCGGATCGAGCGGCTACGGGAAAACGTACGTGCGCCTCGACAACGGCATGCAGCGGGAGGACTCGGTCAAGGACATCGGCGCGCTGCTCGATTGGATCGCCGCGCGCCGCGAGCTCGATCGGTCGCGCGTCGCCGTCGTCGGCGGCTCCTACGGCGGCTACATGGTCCTCGCCTGCATGATCCGCTACGGCGACAAGCTCGCGTGCGGCATCGACATCGTCGGCATCAGCAACTTCGTGACGTTCCTGGAGCGCACCGAAGCCTATCGCCGCGACCTCAGGCGCGCTGAGTACGGCGACGAGCGCGACCCGGCGATGCGCGAGTTCCTCCTCTCCATCGCCCCCACCGCCCACGCGGCCGCGATCACGCGGCCGCTCTTCGTGGCCCAAGGCGCGAACGACCCGCGCGTCCCGCGGAGCGAGGCCGAGCAGATCGTCGCCACCGTGCGGCGCAACGGCGGCACGGTCTGGTACCTGCTGGCCGGGGACGAGGGCCACGGCTTCGCCAAGAAGACGAACCGCGATTTCTTCACGAGCGCGGCGAGCGTGTTCCTGGCACGGTACTTGCTAAAGTGACACTGCCGGAGGAAGCCGTTCCCCGGCCCACGAGAGCTTGTCTTGACGGATATATCAAAAGTGATATAACTCCACGGTATCGATCGTTCTGTACCGAGATGCGGATGGGACCTGCCCGGTCTTGGATTTCCTCGACCGCGCGCCGCGGGAGGCGCGAGTCAAGGCTCACGCCCGCATCGAATTGCTCGCGATGCACGGCCATCGTCTCGGACGCCCGCATGCCGACTACATCGGCGACGGCCTCTACGAGCTCAGATGGCGGCACCGGCGCGTCGACTACCGGCTCCTGTATTTCTTCCACGGCAGGCAGGTGATCGTGATGGTCCAGGCGCGCACGAAGGAGGACCGGCTTCCCGCGGCCGCCGTCGCCCAGGCGCTGAAATGCAAGCGCCGATTCGAATGCGCGCCGGACGCGCACACCTATGCTCCGGAGGTCGCCCCATGACGAAACCCCGCAAGACCTCGAACGCCCTGGAGATCATCGCCCATCGGTACGGCCGCGACCCTGCGCACGAGAGGCTTCTCCGCGAAGAACGAGCCAAGCTTGCAACCGGCGATCTGGTCCGCCGGGCCAGGGAGGCGCGAGGGCTCACGCAAGCGGAGCTGGCCGGCTTGATCGGTTCCTCGCAGAGCGCCGTCTCGCGAATCGAAGACGCGGACTATGCCGGCCACTCCGTCGAGACGCTGCGGAAGATCGCCAACGCGCTCGATCTGCCGTTCACGATCTCCATCGGGAAGCACCGCGCCCTTCTCGCGCGCCCCGCCGCCCGCTGAGCCCCATTGCCCTCCCCGCACCGACCGGCTATCCTGAAACCACGTATCCCCACGCGGCGCATCGGCGATGCGCCGGAGACAGAAAGGAGCGCGAGCCGTGTCCATTGTCGGCATTGACATCGGGACGACGGGGACCAAGGCCGTGGCCTTCAGGCTCGACGGCCGCGTCGTCGCATCCGCGTACCGCGAGTACAACATGCTGAGCCCCCAGCCCGGGCAGCTCGAGCTCGATGCGAGCGAGGTGCTCGCCAAGATCAAGGAGGCGCTCGCCGAGCTGGCGGCCGCGACCAGGAGCGACCCGCCGCAGAGCATCGCCTGGAGCGTGCTCGGCGAGGCCATGGCGCCGCTCGACGCCCGCGGGAAGCCGCTCGGCAACGCGATCATCGGCTTCGACTGCCGCGGCGAGGAGGAGGTGCTCGAGCTCAAGGCCGCGCTCTCCCAGGAGGAGGCATTCGCGATCACGGGCCACCCGATCAACAGCTACCACTCGATCTGCAAGCTCATGTGGTGGCGAAAACACCGGCCCGAAGTCTTCGGCCGCGCGAAGAAATGGCTCTGCTTCGCGGATCTCTTCGTCGACGCGATGGGGCTCCCCCCCGCCATCGACTACGCGCTCGCCTCGCGCACGCTCCTCCTCGACGTCCACACGTACCGCTACTCGGAGCGCATGCTCGCCATCGCCGGCGTTGCGGCCGAGCAGCTCGCGCGGCCGATGGCGCCC
The DNA here is from genome assembly GCA_041308205.1 of Planctomycetota bacterium. GTDB lineage: Bacteria > Planctomycetota > UBA8108 > UBA8890 > UBA8898 > UBA8898. The sequence continues at coordinate 7,090 of JBFZCA010000340.1, forward strand.
GGCGAGGCGGTCGGGACGATCGGCACAAACTCCTTCGGCTTTCCGGAAAGCTGCGTCGTCGGGGTCGGGCTCCACGACCAGCCCGCCGGAATTCTCGGCACGGGCACGGCCCCGGGCGAGGCCATGTACGCCATCGGCACGGTCGTCTGCCTCGGCGTCCGCCTGGCGCGCGCCCCCGACCCCGCCGTGATGCTCGCCAACAACCTCTGCGCATACCCGACCTACGGCGCGAACCAGTACATCTCGCTCGCCTGGAACTTCACGGGCGGGAGCCTGCTCAAGTGGTACCGCGACCAGTTCGCGGCCGAGGAGCGCCGGGAAGCCGAACGCGAGGGCCGCGGCGTCTACGACCTCATCTGCGAGCGCCTCCCCGAGGGGCCGACCTCGCTGCTGGTCCTGCCCTACTTCACGACGACGGGCACCCCGTACCTCGACACGCGCGCGCGCGGCGCGATCCTCGGCCTGCACATCACGACGGCGCGGCGCGAGATCGCCAAGGCCATCATGGAGGGCGTGTCGTACGACATTCTCCTGAACACCGCGTTGCTGGCGCGCGCGGGCGTCGACATCGCCAGGTACAAGGCCATCGGCGGCGCGGCGAAGTCGCCCGTCTGGATGCAGCTCGAGGCCGACATCCTCGGCCGGCCCGTCATGACGCTGCGGGCGACCGAGGGCGCCTCGTTCGGCGCGGCGCTCCTCGGCGCCAAGGCCGCCGGGCTCATCAAGGACCCCGAGGCGCACGCCAAGGAGCTTGCGACGGCCGAGCGCGTCTACGAACCGGATGCCGGCCGCCACGCGGCCTACCAGCGCAGGTTCGAGCTCTATCGCACGCTCTACGACGCCAACCGGGACGTGCTCCACGAGCTCGACCGCCTGGCCAAGGAAGGACGGTAGCACGCATGAAGATCCGCCAGCTCTCCGTCTTCATGGAGAACCAGCCCGGCCGCCTGCGGCAGCTCTGCACGCTCCTTGCCGAGGGCGGCATCAACATTCTCACGGCGTCGCTGGCCGACACCGAGCAGTTCGGAATCCTGCGCCTCATCGTCAAGGACTGGCAGCGCGCCACACAGATCCTCGAGGGCGCGGGCTGCGTCGTCAAGACGACCGAGGTGGTCGCCGTCGAGGTCCCCGACACGCCGGGCGGCCTCGCCGACGTGCTCGCGGTGCTCGATGAAGCCGGCATGAACATCGAGTACATGTACGCCTTCACGTTCCGGCGGCAGGACAGGGCCGTGATCATCTTCAGGCTCAAGGCCCTCGACCAGGCGATCGAGATTCTCACGCAACGCGGCATCGCCGTGGTCGACGGCGCCGCGCTGCACGCGAAGGATTGACGGCATGAGGAAGTTCGTCTGCGAGAACAGGATGCACGACCCCGCCGTCGAGAAGCTGCCCCGCGCGGCGCTCGCCGCACTCCAGACCGCGCGGCTCCGCGAGACCGTTGCGCGCGTCGCCAACGTGCCGTTCTACACGCAGGCCCTCGCGCGCGAGCGCGTCGCGCCCGAGAGCATCCGCACGCCGGACGATGTGCGGCGCCTGCCCTTCACGACCAAGGCGGACCTGCGCGAGCACTATCCCCTGGGGTTCCTCGCCGTGCCGCGCCACGAGATCCTGCGCATCCACGGCTCGTCGGGCACGACCGGCAAGCCGACCTTCGTCGCCTACACGGCCGAGGATGTGCGCACGTGGGCCGACCTGTGCGCGCGCTTCCTGGTCGCCGGCGGCCTTCGGCCCGGGCACCTCGTCCACATAGCCTTCGGCTACGGGCTCTTCACGGGCGGCTTCGGCCTGCACTACGGCGTCGAGCGCGTCGGCGCCGCGATCGTGCCGGCCGCGTCCGGCAACACGCAGCGCCAGATCATGCTCATGCAGGACCTCCAGCCCGACGTCCTCGTCTGCACGCCGAGCTACGCGCTCACGATCGCCGACGCGGCCGTGCAGATGGGCCTCGACCCCGCCGCGCTGTCGCTCAAGTTCGGGCACTTCGGCGGCGAGCCCTGGACCGAGGACATGCGCGCGCAGATCGAGAAGCAGCTCGGAATTCTGGCCTTCAACAACTACGGCCTGAGCGAGGTGATCGGGCCCGGCGTGAGCGGGGAGTGCGCCGCGCGCACGGGCATGCACATCCAGGAGGACCACTTCATCGTCGAGTGCGTCGACCCCGAGACGCTCGAGCCGGTCGCCGACGGCGAGCGCGGCGAGCTCGTCTTCACATCGCTCACCAAGCAGGCCTTCCCCGTCATCCGCTACCGGACGCGCGACATCGCGACGCTCGACCGCGCGCCGTGCCCGTGCGGCCGCACCTTCGCGCGCATGAGCCGCATCGTCGGGCGGACCGACGACATGCTCATCATCCGCGGCGTCAACGTCTTCCCCTCGCAGGTCGAGGAGGCGCTCCTCAGGGTCGAGGGCGTCGCGCCCCACTACCAGATCATCGTGGAGCGGCCGGGCACGCTCGACGAGGTCACGGTCAGGGTCGAGGTCGGGCCGCAGAGCTTCTCCGACGAGATGCGGGAGATGCAGGCGCTCAGGGAGAAGATCGACCGCCAGATCCAGTCCGTCACCGGCATTCGCATGAAGGTGGAGCTCGTCGCGCCGCAGACGCTCGAGCGCTTCGCGGGCAAGGCCGCGCGGGTCGTCGACAAGCGGAAGCTCGTGGACTGACGCGCGGGGCGCGGCGCATCGCCGCGCACGACCGAGTCCTGCGCACAGCCCGCGGCGGCGCACACGGCAAGGACGACCACGGAGGATGACCGTAGACAGGCGTGGGAAAGCTGCATGCCGGCGAGTTCCTTTGCAGGCGGCGATCGAGGCCTTCGGGCGCCCGTGATTGTCGCACAAGCATGCGTATCGGACCTCGGCCGGGTCGCGCCGCCGGCGGCGGCCTTCTTCCGTTCCATCTGCTATAATCACGGGCTCGGCCGGTCCCGGCCGCGAACCGGACGGCCGCAACGGAGACCCGCGGCGACCGCATGCAGAAAACAGCCATCGTCCTCACGAACGGCGATCTCCTCACCGTCCACGGCAAGACCGCCCACGGTCTCCTGCGCAGCTCGAGCCGATTCGCGATTCTCGGCATCGTCGATCAGCTTCACGCCGGCAAGGATGCGGGGGAGCTCCTCGACGGCGTCCGCCGCGACATTCCGATCTTCGGCTCGATCCGCGATGCGCTCGCGGGCCTGGACGCAAGGCCCGAATTCTGTCTCGTCGGCGTCGCGACGCACGGCGGCAGGCTCGTGCCGGCGCTCAGGGCGCTCCTCAAGGAGGCGCTCGCGGCCGGCATGTCGGTCGTCAACGGCCTGCACGAGTACGCGAGCGATGACCCCGACCTGGCGGCGCTCGCGCGGCGGGACGGCGCCGCGATCATCGATGTGCGCAAGCCCAATCCCAAGCACGAGCTCCACTTCTGGAGCGGCGCCATCCTCCGGTGCGCGACCCCGCGCATCGCGGTGCTCGGCATGGACTGCGCGATCGGCAAGCGCACGACCGCGCGTTCCCTCGTCGACGCCTGCAACTCGGCCGGCATCGAGACCGAGATGCTCTACACCGGCCAGACCGGCTGGATGCAGGGCTCGGACTACGGCTGCGTCATCGATTCGCTCCCCAACGACTTCGTGAGCGGCGAGATCGAGCACGCGATCCTGTCCTGTGTGCGCGACCGCAATCCCGAGCTGATCGTGATCGAGGGCCAGTCGTCGCTCAGCAACCCCTGCGGGCCGTGCGGCGCCGAGCTTCTGCTCTCCGGCGGCGCGCGCGGGGTCGTGCTCCAGCACGCGCCGGGGCGGCTCTACTTCGAGGGCTACGAGGAGCGCACGTGCGCGATCCCGCCGATCGCGGACGAGATCAAGCTCATCGGCATGTACGGCGCCAGGGTGCTCGCCGTGACGCTCAACCGCGAGGGGCTGAACCCCGCCGGCCTCGCGAGCGCGCGGGACCGCCTGCGCCGCGAGCTGCGCGTGCCCGTGATCGACCCCCTCGCCGCGATCGGCGACCTGGTCCCGATCGTGCGGGAGTACATGGCCGAACGCGCGGCGCCATCCGCCGGGGCGCGGCCGTGAAGATCGCGCGCATCGTCTCCGCGTGCGAGCACCTGCCGCTCACGCGGCCCTACACGATCGCCTTCCGCTCGATCGACGCGGTCGACAACGCGATCGTGCGCATCGAGACCGATACGGGGCTCACGGGCCTCGGCGCCGCCTCGCCCGAGGCGTTCGTCACCGGCGAGACGTTCGCCGCCACGCTGCGCGCGCTCGGCGCCGAGGCGACCCGATGGCTCATCGGCGCCGACGTGCGCACGCTGCCCGCGCTCTGCCGCGAGATCGGCACAAGCTCCCGCGCGACCCCCGCCGCCGCGGCCGCGCTCGACATGGCGCTCCACGACATCTTCGCGCAGTCGCTCGGCCTCCCGCTGTGCGAGACCCTCGGCCGCGCGCACGAGGCCTTCCCCACCTCGATCACGATCGGCATCAAGCCGCTCGATGCCACGCTCGCCGAGGCGCGCGACTACACGGCGCGGGGATTCACGGTCCTCAAGGTGAAGGGCGGGCATTCGCTCGGCGGCGACATCGAGCGCCTGCGCGCGCTGCGGCGGACCTTCGGCGGCGCGATCGCCATTCGCGTGGACCCGAACCAGGGCTACACGCTGGAGGAGACCGCGGCGTTCTTCGAGCGGACCGCGGACCTCGACATCGAGTTCCTCGAGCAGCCCGTCAAGGCCGCCGCCGCCGCGGAGCTGCGCGCGCTTCCCGAGGACATGCGGCGGAGGATCGCGCTCGACGAGAGCCTCCTCACCGAGAAGGACGCGCTCGCGCTCGCCGCGCCCCCGGCGCCGGGCGGGATCTTCAACATCAAGCTGATGAAATGCGGCGGCATCTCCCCCGCCATGCGCATTGCCGCCATCGCGGAGCAGGCGGGCATCCGCCTGATGTGGGGCTGCATGGACGAGAGCCGCATCAGCATCGCCGCGGCGCTGCACGCCGCGCTCGCCTCCCCGGCGACGGCGTACCTGGACCTCGACGGCAGCTTCGACCTGGCGCGCGACGTGGTCGGCGGCGGCTTTGCGGTGGAACACGGGATCATGCGCGCGCTCGCGGCGCCGGGCCTCGGCGTCGCGGCGGCGTAAGCCGTCGTCTACTTCTCGATCGGCGGCAGCGCCGCAATTTCGGGCGGCAGGGGAGGCTCCGCGGCCCGCGAGAGCTTCGGGACGAAGAACGCCAGCACGACGAGCGAGAGCACGGCCACGGCGGCGTAGCACCCGAAGAGCGTCCGGAAGCCGAAGCAGTGGATCAGCGTCCCGCCGATCACGCTTCCCGCGATGCCCGCCCCGCCGATCGACAGGGAGATGAACACCGCCATCGCGCTCTGCTTCATGTCGACGGGCACGAGCCGGTTGATGTAGTGCACGCTCGCGAAGTACGTGGCGCCGTAGGCGAAAGCGTGCAGGAGCTGCAGCCCCATCAGCCACGCGGCCGACGGGGCGGCCGCGTAGCCGGCCAGCCGGACCGCCGTGGCGATCGACCCGAGCGCGAACATGCCCCGCACGCCGATCTTCGCGATGATGGCGCTCGAGTAGTACACGACGGGAATCTCCGCCGCGGGGCCGATCACCCAGATGTAGCCCGCCGTCTGGAAATCGAACTCCTTCTGCACGAAGAGCGTGAAGAAGTTGTAGTGGGCGATCATGCTGAAGTTGACCAGGAACGCGGCGAGCGCCAGCGCCACGAAGGGGCGGCGCCGGAACACCGTGAAGTCCATGACGCGCCGCGGCGGGGCGCCGCCGGCGCGCTCGGCCTTCTCGCGGTCGGTCAGCGGCAGGAGGCCCGCGCTCGCGGCCGAGAGGAGCAGGGCGACGCCGGCCGTCGCGAGGATGATCGCGCGCGCCGACTCGCCGGCGACGCCGACGAGCTCCAGCATCAGGATCGATGCGATGAACGCGAACGACGCCGACAGGCGCATGCGGCCGAAGTCGCCGCCGTGCTCGCTTATGTACCTGAGCACCATGCCGTCGAGAAGCGGCGTCAGCGCGCGGAAGAAGAACCCGAAGGCCCCGCCGGCGACGAGCCCCACGACGAAGCTCTCGATCCACCCGAAGGACAGGAAGCAGGCCATGGAGCCGAGCGCCGCGACGGCCAGGATGCGGCGGCGGCGCCGCGCGCGATCCGAGCGCCAGCCCCAGAGCGGCGGCGCGAGGATGCCGAACGTCTCGAAGATGCCGAAGATGAAACCGATGTGCTGCTCGTCGAAGCCCTGGAGGCTGAGCAGTTTCTGGAAGTACGGCGTGAAGACGCCGAACGTGCCGGCCAGCGCGGCGTAGGCCAGGGCGAACCGGACCGTCGCGCCGCGCGCGGTATCTGTCTTCATAGTCGCGTGCATCGGCCTGTGACCACCGCCGCCGCCTCCGGCGCGATCGTCCCCGTCCGATAATCTCGAGATGAACAATTCGGACGATTGTACGCGATGCGACGGCGCGCCGCCACACGGCCGATGCGTGCGGGCATGCCGCCGGGGCCGTATGATACCATTGATGTGATCAGCGGATGCGCCGCCTGCGTCGATCCGGCGCGGGCGCAAAGGAGAGACTCATGCGACCAGTGCTTGCGTGCCTCGTCCTCGGGACCGCGCTGTGCGCGGCGGACGCCGCGGACGTCAAGAAGTTCTGCTTCCTGTACACGGTCAACAACGCCGGCTACGTCGATGTGTGCGGCTGCAAGACCAAGAAGGTCAAGCAGGGCAGCCTCGCGCGCCGTTCCACGCTCGTCAAGGGGCTGCAGGCCGAGGGCAAGCCCTTCCTCCTCATCGACGGCGGCAGCTGCCTCTTCGATCTCGATGGGCGCACGCCCAAGGATGCCGAGCGCGCCCAGTTGCTCGCCAAGGCCTTCGTGATCGTCGAGGGCTACAACCGCATGGGCTACAAGGTCCTCGCCATGGGCACCTCGGACCTGCTGCTCGGCCTCGACGAGCTCAAGAAGCTCGGCGCGGCCGCGTCCTTTCCCATCATCTGCGCCAACTTCTTCGGGCCGGACGGCGCGGCCGTGTTTCCGCCGTCGATCATCGCCGAGGCGGGAGGCGCCAGAATCGGCATCGTGGGCCTCGTCATGGGAACGCTCGGCTCGCACTACCTCGGCAAGGTCGCACCCGGCTGCACGGTCGGCGACCCGATCGCCGCGGCCGAGAAGGCCGTGGCCGAGCTCAAGGGCAACGTCGACATGATCGTCGCGCTGAGCCACTGCCGCAAGGAGGAGAACGAGGCCCTGGCCCGGAAGGTGCCCGAGATCAGCATCATCTTCGACCCCAACGTCAACTACGGCAGCCACAGCCTCTTCATGGCCGACCCGAACGATTACGTCGACCGGTTCGAGAAGACGCTCGTCGTCCGCGCCGACGGGGAGGGCATGCGCATCGCGCGCGTGGACATGGAGATCGAGGCGCCGCTCGGCGAGGTGCGCACGTCGCCCGAGCTCAACCGCCTGGAGAACAGCCTCGCCGCCGATCCGCTTCCCGGCGACCTGAGCGCGATTCTCGGCCGCGGCGCCAACCGCGCCGTCGTGACGCGCCTGTCGATCGAGCCGCACTTTCTCGACGATCCGGCCATCACGCTGCTCGTCGACACGTGGAAGAAGCAGGATCCCGGCCAGATCGATCCGAAGGCGCTGGCCGCGCTCACGGCGGCGCCCGTCGTGTACGCGGGGCAGGTGGCGTGCGCCGAGTGCCACAAGCCCCAGTACGAGAACTGGCTCACGACAAAGCACGCAACGGCGCTCGCGTCGCTCAAGGAGAACAACGATCACCTGAGATACGACTGCATCGGCTGCCACACGGTCGGATTCGGGATCGCGTTCGTCGACGTCAAGGACGCCGAGAAGTTCGCCAACGTCCAGTGCGAGTCGTGCCACGGCACGAACCCCAAGCACGTCGAGGACCCGGACGGCGCCCCGAAGTGGGCCCCGATCGCCGAGCAGGCCTGTCTCACCTGCCACAACGAGCACCAGACGAGGATCCCGTTCGACTTCCGCTCGAAGCTGTCCAAGGTCGCCTGCCCGAAGTCGAAGTGAGCGGACGATCGGGCGCGGGCGCGTTTCGCGGCCGGTGTGCGCTCCTGACACATTCCGTAAACCGCGAGGCCCCCGCGCGGGCGGCGGGCCGCGTCCGGCGCGCCCGCGGCGCCGTTGTCTCTCGGATCGCAACCCGCTCTCCGGCAATAGTTTACGACGCAACCCTCGCGGCGGGCGTTGCGGCGGCACGCTTCTTGTTAGAGAGTCTCCTGCTCGCACACGGATGTGTACGTTTACAGAAGTGCTAGGCCAGTCCCACAAGACCCCCGAATTCCGTGGCGAACCGTACCCGAGCCGCGCACGCCCCCGCGTGCGCGGCTTCGTTTGTTCTGTCTCCGGCCCCGGGCGAGCCGACATACCCGGGGAAAAGCCCTCCGAGGAGCCGGCACGCGCAAGACGGAACGCTTCGAAGACGCGCTTGAGGGCGGCATGAAGATGCCCGGCGCGCTCGAACCGCGCCTGTCGCCAGCGCTGCCCGAAGGAATATTGCATCGATCCGCCGGGCGGTGTAAGGTGAAGCGGAGGGAGGACGACGCATGGCCCCGGAATTCGCCGATCTCGAGGCGCGAGCGCTGCAGCTCTCAGCGAAGGAACGTGCGCTGCTTGCGGAGCGCCTCATTGCCAGCCTGGAAGCGCCGGATGACGCCGAAGTGGAACGTCTCTGGATCGATGAGGCGCTGCGGCGTTCCAAAGCGTATGCAGCCGGCACGCTGTCTGCACGTCCCGCGGAGGACGTTGTGCGCGATGCGCGCGCGGCGCTCAAGTGAAACCCGTCCGGCTCCTGCGGCCCGCAGAGCATGAAATGCGCGATGCGGCCCGTTACTACGAAATGCAGGCGCCGGGTCTCGGCCGCGATTTCCTGGACAAGGTCGAGGCCGGGTTCCGGGACATCGCCGGAAACCCGGAGCGCTGGCCCGTGGCGGGGATGGGTATTCGCCGTCGTCTCATACACCGCTTTCCCTACGCGATCCTGTATCGAGTCGATCCGGAAGAGGTCGTTGTGCTCGCCATCATGCACCTTCACAGGCGGCCGACGTACTGGCTGTACCGGACATGAGGGCGCTTCGAAGGCCGGCCGCGCCGGGGCGCGGCGCGGCGTGCTCGTGCGCATTCTCGCGCTCGCGTCATTCCTGCACGCCGGTGCGAGAGCCGCCCGCGGCTCCGGCGGGAGAGCGCCAGCGCAGGGCGGCAAGGATGCGGCCGCAGCTCACACCCCCGGCGCGTCCTCGTCCTCCGCGGCGCCCGTGCCGTGCAGCTCCCGCGACTGCCGGTCGATTCTGAGCGAGCAGAACTTCGGGCCGCACATGCTGCAGGGGTTGGGCACCGTCTCCCGGTCGGCGCCGAAGAAGGAGCGCGCGCGTTCCGGGTCGAGCGCCAGGGCGAACTGCCGCTCCCAGTCGAGCTCGCGCCGCGCCTTGGACATCGCATCGTCCCAGGCGCGCGCGCCGCGCAGCCCCTTGGCCACATCGCCCGCGTGCGCGGCGATGCGCGCCGCGATCACGCCCTCGCGCACGTCCTCGATCGACGGCAGGCCGAGGTGCTCCCTGGGCGTCACGTAACAGATCATGGCGGCGCCGTAGGTCGCGGCGAGCGCCGCGCCGATCGCGCTCGTTATGTGGTCGTACCCGGGAGCCACGTCGGTGACGACCGGACCGAGCACGTAGAAGGGCGCGCCCCGGCAGAGCCGGGCCTGGCGGCGCATGTTCGCCTCGATCTGGTCGATGGGGACGTGCCCCGGGCCCTCGATCATCACCTGGACGCCGGCGTCCTGGGCCCGGAAGGCGAGCTGCGCGAGCACCTCGAGCTCGCCGAACTGCGCGTGGTCGCTCGCATCCGCGAGACACCCGGGCCGGAGGCCGTCGCCGAGGCTCAGCGTCACATCATGCTCGGCGGCGATGGCGAGCAGATCATCGAACCGCTCGTAGAGCGGATTCTCGCGGCCGTGGGCGCGCATCCACGCGCCGAGGATCGCGCCGCCGCGGCTCACGATGCCCATGAGCCGTTTCTCGGCGGACAGGAGGTGCTCGCGCAGGACGCCGCAGTGGACCGTCATGTAGTCGACGCCCTGGGCCGCGTGCTCCGCGATCACCTCGAGGAGCCCCTCGGCGGTCAGCGCCTCGGACTCCCCCGCGCGCGCCACGGCCTCGTAGATCGGCACCGTGCCCACGGGAATCGGGCTGGCCTGGAGAATCGCCGCGCGAATGCCGACGATATCGGCGCCCGTGGAGAGATCCATGACCGTGTCGGCGCCGGCGCCGACCGCGGTCTCCAGCTTCGCCAGCTCCTCGTCCGCGCCGCTCCGAAGCGGCGAATTGCCTATGTTCGCGTTGACCTTGCACGCGAACTTCGCGCCGATGCCCACGGGCTTGGCGCAGGGCCGATGCAGGTTCGCCGGAATGACCAGGCGGCCGGCGGCGACTTCCGCGCGCACGAGCTCGGGGTCGGCAAGCTCGGCCTCGGCCACGCGCTGCATGATGGGCGTCACCTCGCCCTGGCGGGCGAGGGTCAACTGCGTCGGCATTGCGCCTCTCCTCGGGGACCACACCCATTGTACCCAGAAGGCACGCGCTTTTCACGAAGGCGGCGGACCTTTACGGTTTCGCGGCCAGGGAGTACAGTAACAACCCTCGGCAGCGAAAGAGACGCAGCATGGCCCACGCCCCGCTCAAGACCCTCCATCTCAACACCGAGCGCACGTGGCGCGGCGGTGAGGCGCAGACGCTGTACCTCGTCCGGGGGCTGCGGCGCGAGGGCCACATCGCCGACCTCGTGTGCCCGCCCGGCTCTCCGCTCGGCGAGCGGGCGGCGAAGGCCGGCATCGATGCGATTCCGCTGCGGATGCGCGGCGAGGCCGACGTGATCGCGGCGTGGCGGATCGGGCGCCTCCTCTCGCGCGGCGGGTACGACCTGGTTCACGCCCACACGTCGCACGCGCACACGCTCGCCGTGATGGCGGCGTTCGGCCGCGCGACGAGGGTGATCGTCTCCCGGCGCGTCGACTTCTCGATCTTCCGGCGCTCGTTCTTCGGCCTGAACCGCCTCAAGTACCGCTTCGGTTTCGACCGGATCATCTCGGTGTCGGAGACGATCAGACAGGTGCTCGCGCGCGACGGCGTGCAACCGGAGCGCGTGACGACCGTCCACAGCGGCATCGATCCCGCGCGCTTTCCCGAGAGCGACTTCCACGCGCCGCTGCCGGCCGATCTGCCGGTTCCCGCGGACGCGCCGCTTGTCGTCAACACGGCGCACCTCACGCCGCACAAGGGTCAGATCCATCTCATCCGCGCGTTCCCGGATGTCCTGCGGGCCGTTCCCGCCGCCGTGCTCCTCATCGTCGGCGCAGGCGAGATTCACGATCGACTCGCGGCCGAGATCGAGCGCCTCGGCCTCCGCGGCAAGGCGGTGCTGGCCGGCTTTCGCGTGGACATCGGCCCGATTCTCGGCCGCACGACGGTCTACGCCATGCCCAGCATCAAGGAAGGCCTGGGCACCGCCGTGCTCGACGCGTTCCTCTTCGCCCTCCCCGTCGTCGCGAGCCGCGCGGGCGGCATCCCCGAGATGATCGATGACGGCCGCAACGGTCTGCTCGTTCCGCCCGGCGACCCCGGCGCGCTGGCGGCGGCCATCGTCAGGCTTCTGGCGGACGCCCCGCTGCGCCGCGCGCTCGGCGCCGCCGCGCGCGAGACCGTCCTCGCGCGCTTCACGAACGACCACATGGTGCGCGGCACGATCGCGGTGTACCGGGATGTGCTCTCCGGGAGAAACGCGCGGTGATTCCGCTCTACGATCGCAACCGCCCGCGCCGAACGCCGGTGGTCACGTTCGCCCTGATCGCCGCCAACGCGCTCGTATTCATGTACGAGATCAAGCTCAACTGGCAACAAGGCCCGCAGGCCCTGGAGGCGCTTTTCAATCGCTGGGGCGTCACGCCGGCCTGCGTCGCGGGACTCATCACCGGGAAGAGCGAGCTCGTCGTGCAAGAGCAACGCCGAACGCCGCGGGGCATCGAGGTTCCCGTCACGATCGAGCGCATCCGTATCACGGCGGCCGCCTGCCTGCTGCCGCTCCTCACGTGCATGTTCCTCCACGGCGGCTGGGGGCACATCATCGGCAACATGTGGTTTCTGTGGATCTTCGGCGATAACGTGGAGGACCGCCTCGGGCACCTGCGCTTCCTGGTCTTCTACCTCGCGACCGGCGTGCTCGCCTCCTGCGTGCACATCGCCGTGACCCTGGCCTTCTCGAGCGACACGCTGGTGCCGACGATCGGCGCGAGCGGCGCGGTCTCGGCCGTGCTCGGCGCGTACCTGATCGCCTTTCCCCACGCGCGGATCGTGACGCTCGTGCCGATCATAATCATCTTCACCGTGATCGAGCTCCCCGCATCGATCTATCTCATCGTCTGGTTCTTCTTCCAGCAGCTCATTCCCGGCGTGGGCGGCCTGGGAAGCGCGCAGGGCGTCGCGTTCTGGGCCCACATCGGCGGCTTCGCCGCGGGCTGCGCCTACCTGTGGCGCGTGAAGCACCGCCCCCCGCGTCCCCCGGGACGGTACGTTCAGTTCAGGCCGCTCCCGTGACCGCAGGGTTCCGCATCGCCCACCTGTCGATCGCCTCGCCGCTCGTCATGGCGCCCATGGCGGGCTACACGACATCCGCGTTCAGGCTGCTTGCCAAGGAGGCCGGCTGCGGCCTGGTCTTCTCCGAGACGATCAGCACCAAGGGCATCTTCCACGAGAACGAACGCTCCTGGGTCCTCATGGCATTTCAGCCGGCCGAGCGGCCCATCGGGATCCAGCTCCTCGGCAGCGACCCGGACATCGTCGCGCATGCGGTGACGCGCGCCGAGGAGCTCGCGCCCGATCTCATCGACATCAATCTCGGCTGCCCCAAGCCCAAGGTGACGTCGAAGTGCGAGGGCGGGGCGCTGCTTGCCGACCCCGCGCGCGCCTGCGCAATCGTTCGCGCGGCCTGCAGGACGGCGCACGTGCCGGTCACGGCCAAGCTCAGGCTGCCCGACGAGTTCGTGCTGCCCGAGTTCATCGACTTTCTGCGCGCGCTCCAGGACTGCGGCGTCGCCGCCCTGACGCTCCACCCCCGGACGGTCAAGGAGCGCTTCGGCGGCCGCGCGCGCTGGGAGGTGTTCCCCGAGGTCGCGCCCCGGCTCTCGGTGCCGCTCATCGCCTCGGGCGATGCGAAGAACGCGGGGGACGTCCGCACGCTGCTCGGCATGGGCTGCGCCGCCGTGATGATCGGCAGGGCCGCGATCGGCAACCCGCATCTCTTCAAGGAGATCCTGGCGGACCTGGAGGGGCGGCCGGCCGCGCCCCAGACGCCCGCCGAGCGGCTGGCGCTGTGCCTGCGGCACCTGGCGATGCTCGCGGCCGAGAGCGACGAGCGCACGGCGGTCCGCCACATTCGCAAGCAGCTTGTCCCCTACCTGCGCCCGATCCCGGGCCACAAGCAGCTCGTGCCCGAGCTCATCGCCATCGATGCCTACGCCGATCTCGCGGCAGCCATCGAGGCGCTGCGCCGGAACCTCGCGTGACCCCGCCGCGCCTCTCCGGCCGAGAGGCGGTCCGTCCCGCCCGGCCGCGGCGTCAGGCCGGCTCCGATCGCCGCTGCAGCCGGTCGACGAGACCGTCGTAGTCCTTCTGCACGGCGTTGCCGAACCACGAGACGACGACGTAGAAGCCGCAGATGACGAGGAAGGTGAGGCCGAAGCTGTCGGCGACCTCGAGCTTGAGCTGATACAGAGGCTTCCCCAGGTAGAAGTTGTAGAACAGAAGGTGCGTCAGGAAGACCACGAACGTCGCGTTCGCGCCGGCGCGGATCAGCCCCGCGCACGCCCGCTCGACGCCCGGCCGCAAGGCGTGCCCGAGGAGCCACTCCAGGCTGAAGAACAGGCTCACGCCGAGCAGCCAGTCGCAGTTGAGGACCCAGAGGGTCTCCTCCTTGAAGAACTTGCTGGTCGAGATCAGGAAGAGCAGGAGACCCGAGAGCACGGTTGCGGCGCCGCCGATCGCGCCGTGGATGCGAAAGGCGGGATCGCCCGCCCATCGCATCCCGATGTACATCCCGATGACGAATTCGGGCAGGTAAAACGTGGGTAGGTTTGCCAGCCCGTGGAGCGTGAGCATCAGGTACGCGCTGCCGGTCTTGAGAAGCAACGCAAGGACGAGGAACGCGGGGAATCGCATCCTCTTCATGAGAATGTAGCACAGCGGGAAGAGAAGATAGAGCTGCACGATGACGCCGACGAACCAGAGCGGCCCGTTCATGTCCTGCGCGTAGGCGCTGGAAAGGCTGTGGAGCGCCGGGATATGGACGAGAATGCTGGCCCAGTCCAGTTTCGGCGCGTCCGGCCAGAGCGCTATCGTCGCCACCGTCAAACCCAGGACGATCCAGTACAAGGGCATGATCCTGAGGAAACGCCTGCGGTAGAATGCAAGCGCGCTTCGTTCCCGCAAGCACTGGGAATAGGTCAGGCCTAGGCCGGAGATGATGAAGAACGGGACGATCGCCACGTGCCCGAAGATCGCCAGGCTCACCGGCCAGCCGGTGATGAAATCGGACGCTTCCGGGAACAGGATCTGCCCTTGATCGCCCGTCCAGTTGATGAACCCCGTGTACACGTGGTACATGACGATC
>JBFZCA010000341.1:0-5144 GCA_041308205.1 Planctomycetota bacterium
TCCTCCAGGTCGGTCTTGAGATCGAAGAGGCCGGCGACCTTCTCCCTGAGCGAGCGGCCGATGGTCGATGCCAGGAAGGACGACACGAAGAACGTGAGAATGAGGAAGAAGTACAGGGCGCCCGCGGTGCCGAGCGACCGGTAGAAGGCGTGCGCCTCGGGCGTGAGCACCGAGAAGTGGGGAACGACGTCCGCCGCTTCGCCGAGCGCAACCAACCCCACGAGCGCGCTCGCGACGAGCGCGTCCCAGTAGGCGCTCCGGCCGGGCAGAAGAATCGACGCGACGATGATGTGAAACACGAAGAAGACCGTGACCGGGCTCTCGATGCCGCCGGTAAGGTGGATGATCACGGCGAGCGCGAGGTAGTCGAGCACGATCTGGGCCAGGCAGAACGCCTGGAAGAGGCGCGGGGGGGGAGCGCTCGCGCTCGCCATCTTCTTCCACTGCAGCCTGAGCGCCGTGTTGTACGCCGCCATCACGCACGCCATGAGGCCCAGCGGGAACGCCGGGATCCGATACCCGAACGCCCACCCGGCGGCCGTTCCCGCCGCGACGCCTCCCACCGCGATCCACCGCAGATGGATGAACCACACGACGCGCTCGATCAGCTCGCCGGTCAGCGGCACCACGGAGTGGCTCGATGGCGTTGCCGGTTCCTTCTCGGTCACACGAGTCCCTCTCACCTTCGGCGGGCTCTATGGTAGTTAGGGGGGCGGGATACCGCAAGGTTCCGGACGGCGCGCGGCTACCCCCCCCCGAGTCCGGGGAAGAAGGAAGGACGATGCCACAAAGACACGAAGGCACCAAGCATCAGCGGTGCACCACCGCGCGCTCGGAATGAACCGAAGTCCCTTCGTGCCTTCGTGGCAACCGTCCTTCGTAACCGTTTCCAGGGCATCCCGAACGCGCGCGCAGCGGACTGGCCACCAACCTCACATTCTGACACCATGTTCATTAAGCGCCATCCGAGCCTCGAACCCGCCCCTCGCCCGTCTTCGGCTCTCGCCGGGTCCCTGATTCTTCAGCGCTGGCACGTCCCTCCTCCGGCCGCGGCGGCCTTGGCGGCCGAGGAGCGCGGTGCTATAATAGCTCCTTGGGGCCGTTGTGCGCATCACATGCATGCAAAGGTTGCGTTGCCGCCCCTCGGAGTGAAGCAATAAGGAGGAAGACATGGCGAAGTCACGCGGTCCTTCCAAGCTCGCGCGCGGCCCGAAGAACGGCAAGAGCCCGGAGAAAAGCCCGAGGAAGAGCCCGAAGCCGCCGCCCGCGCCCGCCGTCAAGATCGAGCGCGCCGTTCCCGCCGTGTGCAGCGAGTGCTTCGGCGATTTCGACGTGTCGACCGCGCCCAAGAAGGACAAGATCACCTGCCCCTCGTGCGGACACGTGGGCCTGTACGACACGCAGCTCTTCGCCGAGATCGCGGTGCGCCGCCAGGCCCACCGCAAGAACTTCCTCGTCGCGCTCATCGTGAACGCGCTGGGGCTCGCGTTCCTGATCGCCTGGGCGCTTGCCAACTCGCACTTCTTCGCGGGCGCCGACGGCGCGGACTCGACCACGAACATGGCCACCATGGGCCTCGGTGCGGTGCTCCTCATCGCGGGCTTCATTCTCGTGTTCAAGTACGAGAAAAGCCGCGTGGAAGTGTATTTCTGAGCGGCGCGGCCCTTACGGCCCGCGGAAACCGTTCTCGCCGCCGGTGGGATCTTCATCGCCGTGCGCCGGCGCTGCGTCGAGGGCTGCCTGCCTGCCGGCGAGTTCGTTGAGAAGCTCTTGCGCGTGGAACGTCGCGACGAATGCGGCGGGATGCGCGGCGCGGAAGCGTTCGCACTCCGCGATCGCCGCCTCGATTCGTGCCGGGTCGCTCACGCCGTCGTGAATGCACTTGCGCGTCAGGGCGATGAACTTCGAGCACGCGTAGGCTTCGTACGAGCTGAAGACGATGAGGGCCGCAACGAATGCCGACGCCGCGATCACGCACGCCAGGCGGATGTGGCGCGCGGGCATGCTGAAGGCCCTCCGCGGGGCGGCCTTCGCCGCCGCGGCGTCGTCGTCGCCGGCCTGCGACAGGACTGCCTCCGGCACACCGGCCGTCGGCGGCGACAGGACCGTGCCGTCGAACGGCGACTCGTGGGCTTCCGCCGGCGCCGCACCGTCGAACGGCGGCTCGTTGGCTTCCGCCGGCGCCGTGCCGTCGAACGGCGGCTCGTTCGCCTCCGCCGACGTCGCGCACACGACGCAGAGCTGCGACTGGGTAACGGAGGAGTCATCGGGGTTCGCACACCTGAGCAGGCCGTGCTTGACCAGTTCCGCGGCCTCCCGGAACACCTCGCTGCGGCTGAAGGGCAGCGAATCGGCGATCTCGCCGATCGACCGGTCGGGCCGCACCCGGGCGAGAATCGCGGCGGCGATCTCGTTGCCTTTCCCGGCTTCCAGGGCCTGCTGGGCGCGCGAGGCGGACGTGAGCACCGCGCCGGGCCCCGCGATGTAACGGTGCACGAATTCCCAGTGGTCGTGCCGGCGCGCCGACTCGAGGATGACCTTGGTCACCGGCAGCCGCAGGTCGAGCACGGCCCAGTTCTTGTCGTCGAGGAACTCGTTCTCGCGCATCTCCACGCGGCCCCGGCGGAGCGTCACGACCTCGCACAGCTCGTCGTAGACGAACTCGATGAAGAGCGCGCGCAGGCGTTCGGCCTTGATGAAGCCGCCGTCGATGAGAACCTTGGCCAGCGCCTGCTTGCGCGCCGCGCCGCGGGCCTCCTTGAACTGCTCCGCGGTGAGCATGCCGTTTTGCACGAGGCGCGACCAGAAGTCGTGAGAAGGCTGGCTGCTCAGCCCGACGATGGCGCCGTCGCGCAGCGACAGCGTCCAACTCCCATCGCGCGTCATGATCTCGAGCAAGCCGCTTTGCTGGCGCGATGCCATGCTCTGCAGCAAGTCGGCCAGATCGATGCTGCGAAGATCCCCTTGGAATCCCATAGATCCCCTTGTCGGGGCGTGCACCCACTCCACGCCCGATGAAGTATAGTGTGGCGGCGTGAAGGCCGCAAATCGCGGTGCCGATAACCTCCCCGGCGGCCCCCGATGCGCTCGTTGACGGGGCGGGACCCGCTCTCTATGATTGATTCGTGGAGGGTGCCGCGGGGCGACGCGCGCGCCGGCGGCCCCCGGGCGCACGGAGGACGACAATGGTGCGAATGCTCGTGATCGCCATGGCGCTGCTTGCCGCGGAGGATTTCGATGCCCTGCGGCGGGAATACGAGGCCGCGAAGACCGAGGTCAACCGCCAGCGCGACCGCGGCGAGCAGATCGAGAAGAAGCTCGCGCCGGTGCTCGACAAGATCGGCGGGCTCAAGTCCGCCGAGGCGGTCAAGTTCCTCGCGGACATCGTCATGCAGGAAATGCCCGAGCTGGCCGCCGCGGCGTGCCGGCCGCTCGCCGCGACCGGCGCGCCCGAGGCCGTCGAAGTCCTGCTGAAGGCGTCGGAGACGCGCCCGCCGCAGGTCAAGGCGGCTGCGCTGGCCGCGTTGCGCGACAAGAAGGCGAAGCTGAGCGAGGCCCAGGCCGCGCGCGTCAAGCTGCAGCTTCTCGGCAAGGGTGCGCTGGATCTCCGGCAGGCGGCGGCGCGGCTCCTGGGGGCGCAGGACGACGTGGCGTCCGCCAAGGCCCTCGTCCAGGCGCTCGGCGCGCCGAAGATCGAGGAAGAGCTTGCCGTCGCGATCGAGCATGCGCTCGCGGGTTGCGCGAGCAAGGACGTGCTCGAGTATCTCTTCGGCGTCGCGCTCGGCGGCGAGGCCAAGAGTCCCCGCCAGTCGATCGCGCTCATGCGCATAGCCGTGGCCAAGAAGGCCGCGCACGCCGCCGCCGCGATCGAGAAGCTGGTCGACCATCCGTCCGACGACGTGGCCGCGCAGGCCATCGCGGCGCTCTCGGCGCTCGGCGTCGAGAGCGGCGGCGAGCGCGTCCTCGCGCTCCTGAAGAAGTGGCGCAACAACACGAGCCAGGCGGTGCGGCTGCTGGTCGGGCTGGCGGAGACGCCGTCGGCCGGCACGGCGGCGATCCTCGTGCGGGTGAGCCGCGAGTTCCCCGGCCCGGTCGGGATCGCCGCGCTCTCGCTGCTCGGCAAGGCCAAGAGCGGCGCCGGCCTTGACCGGCTGCTCGAGGCCCTCGGCGACAAGGACCCGGCGGTGAAGGCCGCCGCGCTCAAGGGCGTGCAGCTCCACCGGGAGACCCGCATGATCGGCCCGCTCATCGACTTCATGGCCGCCGAGGACGGCCGCCTGAAGGGCGATGCGTACCGGCTGCTCGTCGGACTCACCGGCCAGAACTTCGGGCTGCAGGTCGAGGACTGGAAGAAGTGGTGGGAGATCGAGAAGGAGCGCTTCAAGTTCACACAGACCGACCAGGGCGGCAAGACGCAGGTGCGCGTGCGTGACGCCGATTACTACGGCATCGAGATCTTCTCGGACCGCGTGTGCTTCGTCATCGACTGCTCGAGCAGCATGACGGCAAAGGCGCGCGATCCCGAGACCAAGCAGGAGAGCACCCGCGTCGCGCTCGCCAAGAAGGAGCTTCTCAAGGCGATCGAGAAGCTCAAGGCCGGCGTGCAGATCAACATCATGCACTTCAGCTCGGGCTTCGCCTCCATGGCTAAGCAGCTCACGCCGCTCACCCCCGCGGGCCGCGCCCAGGCGGTGAAGTTCGTCAGGAACCTCGGCACGGGAACGGGAACGAACATCTTCGACAGCCTGAGCGAGGCGATCAAGGACGAGCGCGTGGACACGATCTTCCTCCTGTCGGACGGCGCGCCCACGCGCGGCCGGTTCACCGATCCGGGGACGATACTCAGCGAGATCCGCATCCAGAACGCGGCGCGCAACGTGACGATCAACGCGATCGCCGTGGGCTCGGATCTGGGCGAGGGCATGATTGCCTTCATGAAGCGCCTGGCCGCGGAGAATTCGGGCTCGTGTGTCCTCGTGAAGGACTGAGGACGCGCGGCGCGAGCCTCGGGGGGACCGTGCCGCCGGAAGTGAAGGACGAACGTGGGGAGCATGCTGGCGCTCGCGGGGACCTGCGAGGGCGATCTTCTCGCCCTGATCGCGGCGCTGCCGCTCCTCGGGGTGGGCGGGGCGATCGCCTCGGGT
>JBFZCA010000342.1:0-10100 GCA_041308205.1 Planctomycetota bacterium
CGGAATGCGGCGCCGTGCGCACGGTGTACGAAGAGGATGATGTGCGCCAGGCGCGGGTGGCCATGGGGTTCCGGCTCGGCGCCGTGGTGGGCGGCGCGGGCCACGCGGTCGCCGAGGTGGCAAGCGGCATGCTCGGCGGCTTTCCGCATTCGAAGCTGTTCCGGCAGGTGCGCGAGAAGGAGAGCATGGCCTACTCGGTGGGGTCATCGTACGACGCCGCGACGGGCGTGCTCACGGTCTCCGCGGGCGTTGCTGCCGATGCCTGCGAGCGGACCGCGGCGATGGTCAGGGAGGCGGTCGGCGAGATCGCGCGCGGGAAGTTCGAGGATGACGACGTGCACGCGGCGCAGGCGGGCATTATCCGGCGCGCGCGCAGCGCGGGCGATGTGCCGGGGTCGATGCTGGTCCAGCGCTACCTGTGGTCGCTCTTCGGCGCCGAGTACGATGAGGACGAATGGGTGCGGGCGGTCCGATCCGTGACGGGCGGGGACGTCGCCGAGGCCGCGCAACGGCTGCGGCTCGATGTCGTGTACTGCCTGCGCGGGAAGGAGGGCGCGTAGTGGGGGATTGCCGGCGCTGCGAGACCCTGTGCGGGGACCAGGTGCACACGACGCGCCTTGCGTGCGGGGTGACGCTCATCGTCATCGCAAAGCCGGGGTTCGTCCGCTCGCACGCGTCCTTCGCGGCGAGGTACGGTTCGTTCGACCGCGCGTTCCGCCTGCCGGGGCGCGCGGCGCGCGAGACCCCGGACGGCATCGCGCACTTCCTGGAGCACACGCTCTTCGAGGGCCGCGGCGGGAACGCGCTCGAGATGTTCTCGCGCCGCGGCGCGCTCATCAACGCGGGGACATCGTACCGCTGCACGTCGTACCACTTCACGGCCGTGACCGATTTCGCGCCGCAGCTCGCAATGCTGCTCGAGTTCGTGCGGGCGCCGCACTTCACGGACGCGAGCGTCGCCAAGGAGCGGGGCATCATCGGCCAGGAGATCCGCATGTACGACGACATGCCCGATGATGTGCGGCAGCGGCTGCTCATGGGGGCGCTCTTTGCGCGCCATCCGATCGGCACGCACATCGCGGGCACGCGCGCGTCGATCGAGCGCATCACGCCCGACCTGCTCTACGAGTGCTTCGATGCCTTCTACCGGCCCGAGAACATGGTCCTCATCGCCGCGGGAGACCTGGACTGCGACGCGGTCCGGGCGCTCGCCGAGGATACGCTCTCGACCGCGCCGGAGTGGCGCCTGCGCGCGGGCGCGCCCGTGTCGGTGTTCGAGGAAGAGACCGCCGGCGCGGCGGAGCGCGTCGTGTCGCGGCGCATGCCGGTCGGGTTTCCCAAGATCGCCGTGGGCTACAAGGAGACGCGGGGCGATGACGCGGGCTCCGCGCTGCTCGCGCGGGAGAGCGAGTCCGACTTCCTGTGCGAGATGGCGTTCGGGAGAGCGAGCGCGCTCTTCGCGCGGCTGTACGAGGACGGCATCATCGACGAGAGCTTCCGGGCCCACAGCGGCGTCTTTCCGCGCATCGGGTACGTTGCCGTCGCCGCCGACACGCCGCGGCCCGCGGACTTCATCGCCGCGGTCCGGGACGCCGGCGCGCGCGCGGCCGACGGCCTGACCGAGGAAGACTTCGCGCGCGTCCGCAGGAAGTTCGAGGGCGAGCTCATCCGGCTCTGCAACTCGCCGGAGATGCTGGCGGGCATGAGCCTTGCGACATGGGTCGACGGCGCGACGGTCGCGGATGCCTGGGAAGCGCTGCACCGCGTGACGCTCGATGATGTGCGCGGCCGCGCGCGCGCGGTGTTCGCGCCGGAAGGCTGCGCGGTTGCGGCGGTGCTGCCGCTCGCGTGGGAGGGGGAGCTGGGCGCGTAGGCCGTCGCCACGGTGCGAACGCGCCGGGACGAAAGGAGCCGCAAGGACGCGAAGGACCCGTGTGGAGCCGGTATCTGCTGTCGGATCGCGCACGTCCCGAACGCAGTCGACGCGCAGCGTGGTGCCTTCGTGTCCTCGTGGCAGATTGCTCTTGTGGCGTCATCGGCGCGATGGCTTCCTGTCGGCCCCGAAGTGCCTATTCGGTGAACCCGTGGCCCTGCAGGCGCCGGCCGTAGCCGGCGTTTCCCCCCTTCCCCTGAAGGCTGACGCTTACCCACAAGTCCCAGTGTCCTGACGCACGATCGAGAAGACGGCTCGCGCCCGAACCTGACACGCTGGGTGCTTCGCCACCTCCTGCAACCCCCGGCCCCCTTCGGGAGAAGGGGGCGCACGGTCAGCGGACTTGTGGGTAAGCGTTAGTTCTCCTGAAGGGGGGACGGAAGGGGGGTTGTTTCAGGGTGAGCAGGGACGCCGAGCGATTGCCGCCGTCGAGACCTCCGGTCCCCGCCCCCATAGCGCTGCCAGAGCCGCAATTGCGCAACGGACGCGTTCGTTGCGCGTTTCGACGCACGGGTTCACCGAATATGTACGTCTGTTGCCGGCGCGCAAGATCGGAAGTCTCGCGCGCGCGGGGTTACATGATGCGCGAAGTCCGAGTGCGGACCCTTGGTGTCTTCGTGCCTTGGTGGCATCTTCTTCGTCACAACGGACGAAGGACGGGTAGCCGCGAAGCGTCACTTTCCCCGCGGGATCTCCGCTAGCTGCCGCACGGCGCGTACGACACGCAGTCGAGCGGGTCGGCCGTCGGATCGGGCGCGCACGCATCGAACGGCGGCGGCAGATCACCGTAGCCTGCGAAGAGATGCGACAGGATCCTGATCGCGTCGGCGATGTCGATCTTGCCGTCGTCGTTCGCATCGAGGGCGTCGAGGCACGTGATCGTCCGCGTCGCGAAGAGGTAGTTCAGGAGCGCGATCGCATCGGCGATGTCCCTGCCGCCGTCGCCGTTCACATCGCCGCGGAGAAAGCTCCCCGGCAGGCTGATGAGCGCGGGGAGCGCGCCCATATCGATGCCGTCCTTGCCGGCGCCGATCGCGGGCGAGAGCATGGAGAGCCGGAAGTCCCGCATCGCGGGGTTGACGAAGAGCGGATCGAAGTCGCCGTTGCCGATGCCGGGGTAGCCGCCCTGCACATCGCTGTAGGTCAGCTCCAGCGCCGACAGCGCGTCGGCGGCGCCCGCAAGGCCGTTGTTCCAGACGATGCAACTGTCCGCGATCGCGCGCGCGCCGCCCGCGTTCGGAACGTCCTCGTACACGTGGAGACCCGCGCCGTTGCGCGTGAACGTGCAGCGCGACACCGTCGCAACGGCGCCGCTTCCGAACGACGCGCCCGTCGCGCACTCGTAGGCCAGGACGCGCGCGATGACCGGCGTGCCCACGCCGCGCGCGCGCAGTCCGGCGCCGGCCAGCCCGTGGAGAGTCGCGCCGTCGATCTGCGTGCTCGTCCCGTGCAGCGCGATTCCTCCCGCATCGCCGCCGGCGACGATGCAGTCGCGCACGACCGAGGGCGTCGCGGAATGGTTCTCGAGGCGAATCCCGTCGTTCGGGCCGCGGAGACCCTCGATGCGCACGCGCTCGATGCGCGCGTACGCCGAGTCCGCGCGGATGCCGCCCGCGCAGCCGTCGATCGCCGTGTCGTAGAGCTCGATGCGAGTGGCGCCGTCCTGCGCTTCGACGGCGGGAACCTCGGCATCGGCGAAGGCGCAGTTCTCGATGCGGATCTGGGCGCCTTGCCCCGCCGCGATGACGGCGGGCGGCAGGACGCCGCTTGCCGCGGGGCTCGCGACGCGCCGGAGCGAGCAGTGCTTCAAGAGACCGCGCGCCGACGCGCCGGCGAACTGGATGCCGATCCAGGCGTCGTCGCAGAAGTTCGCCTGGAATGCGACGGGCAAGGCGGCGGTGCCGAGCGCGTTCAGCGTCCCCTGGACGAGAAACGTCCGTCCGCCGGCGATGTAGACGAGCACCCCCGGTTGAACGGTGAGTATCGCGCCCGCCGGCACCGTGATGTCGCTCGCGACCAGGTAGGGGCTGCCGGCCGCCGTCCACGTGGTCGTGGCGAGCGTTCCGCCGACGTTCGTGAAACCGTCGCCCGGCACGATGGAGACCGTCTCGGAGGCGATGAGGGCGCCCGTCTCGTCGAACGCCTCGACGGTCGCCGTGCCGCCGCCCAAGCCGACATCGACCGTTGCCGACCACGTGCCCGCCGTCGGGTCGTACGCGACCGGCGCGCCGTCGAGCATGACGGCCGCCGTGTACCCGATCGGCGTCGTGCCGCCGAGCGACACCGTGCCGCCGCCGGCGATGATGGTGCCGTTGCAGCCGCCGCCCGGAGCGTCGGTGTAGCACTGCAGGTCGAGGAAGAGGTCCGATGAATCGAGCGACCTGTTGAGCGCCACGGCGGCGAGCACGTTGTCGCCCGGCACGAGCAGGCCCGCGAAGGCGGCGATGTCGATGCGCTCGGCGCCCGCGGCCGTGTGCGAAGCATCGGCGACGCTCGTGTGGTCGACGGCGCCGGTGACGTTGCGGCGCGCGACCTCGACGCCGTTCAGATACGCGACGAAGGCGTCATCGTAGTCGGCCGTGAGCCACAGCGTCGCGACCGCGGCCGGGTTCGCGACCTGGAAATGGCGGCGGAGGTACACGGTCGTGTAGCTGTCCTCCATGTCGTCGAGCACGGTCCCCAGACCGGTGTCGCCGTAGCCGATCGGCAGCGTGCCCAGCTCCCACGTCGTGTCGTTGTAGGTGCGGTTCTTCCATGTGCCGGCCGTGCCCGGCGGCTCCTCCAGGCCGCGGAAGAAGCGCCAGGAGTCGCCCTCGCGCGCGAACCAGATCGGCGCCGGCCCCACGGTGAGCCGGTCGGGCAGGCGCGCGCCGAGCGCCGCCTGCTGCTCTCCGATGAATGCCGCGATCGCGTTCAGCTCGGCCGCCGAGAAGAACTCGCGCAGGTAGTCAATCCGCGGCGTCACGGCCGACGCATCGAAGGGCCCCGCGAGCATCTCCACGAGCGTGCGCATGAAGCGCCGCCGCATCTCGGGATGGCGCAGGAAGCGCTGGACGACCGCGCTGTGGACGCGGAAGAACGGCGTGTCGGGTTCTTCCCACGTGTCGGACAGGTCCCAGGGGATCATCATCCAGCGGCTGTCCGACGGGCGGTGGTAGATGAAGTAGTCCTCGTCCGTGCCCGTGGCCATGTCGCCGTCCTGCATCGAGTAGGCGCACTCGCCGGCGAAGTACGCGACCCAGTTGTCGATGTCGATCAGGGGCTCGACGGCGGCGAAGTACGCGTCCCGGGGGAACTCGGGGGTCTCGGTGAGGACGCGGGTGAGCGCGATGATGTCGGTGTAGTCGGCGGCGTCCTCGTTGGTTCTCTTGTCGTAGATGGGAATGTACGGCGCCGGGTCCTCGCCCTTGTAGATGAGATCGGCGTTGCCGTCGTCGGTCTCCATGCCGCGGTAGAGGTTGCCCTCATCGTCCTTCGGATAGTACCGCCCGACGAAATCCTCGTCGATCGCCTCGACGCGCTGCCCGACGCCGCCGTAGTAGATGTCGCTGCCCGGCAGCGCCTCGCCGCCGAAGAGGCGGTTCACGCTGAAGGAGACGATGCGCGACTGATACACGGGCATGTCCGCGCGGCGCCAGAAGTCCGCGGTCAGGTGCGCGCGATACACGCGCTCCATGTTGAGATTGAGCCGCGTGATGGTTTCCAGGCGCTGATCGTGGTGAAAGTTAATGCGGAACGATTTCTCGGGCGCATCGCGCGCGTGCTCGCCGCGATAGCGGACGCCGATCGTGTAGTAGATGTCATCGCCGTGAATGAAGGCGCCGTTGAGGAGCACATCGCTCTCGACGTCGCGCGTCGCGAGCTCGACGAGGTCGGCGTCGCGCATGACGACGCGGTAGTGGGGGATCCCCGTCGGATAGGCGGCGTCGTCCACCTGGTAGAGCAGCACCGGGTCGGGCGCCGTCGCGGGGTACGTGCGGACGCGGCCCGTCGTATCCTCCGCGCTGATGGAAAACTGGACGATCGCACCCTCGTCCTGCGCGGGGAGGAGGGCGCGGTAGGTGTCGGTGGCGCCGATCCTGCTCATTGCGGTGATCGTGAAGCCCGTCGCGCCATCGAGGCGGTGCAGCACGTTCACCGAGGCGACGCCGCCCTCGTCCGTGACGCGCGCCGTCACCGTGACCGTATCGCTCGACCGCGGTTGCGCGGGAGCGTGCGCGGGGGAACGGATGACGGGCGCCGGGTCGTTCTCGATGCGCGAGTTCGCGGCGCCGGGCGTGCCGAGCGCCGCGCTCGCCGCCCACGCGCTCCCGTGGTTGTTCTCCATCGACGCGTTGAGGAGCTCGATGGAGCTCCCGAAGCCGTCCGGGCCGGTCGTCAGCGTGGAGGCAGGCCAGGCGCCGTCATCGGCGTAGTGCACGACGTCGGCGCGGTTGTCGAGCGCATCGCGAAGCTCGATCTTGTCCTCGGAGTTGGAGAGCTTGCCGGCCGCCCACGGCCCGAAGACGTTGGCGATCCCGTAGCGCATCTCGACGGCGGCGGGGTCCGCGGCGATGACCAGGTACGCGTTCGGCATGAGCACGGTGCCGCTCACGAACACGTAGTCGACCGCCTTGGCGAGACGCCAGTCGGTCAGGTCCACGGGGGATGCGCCGCGGTTGAAGATCTCCACGTACTCCTCGGCGGCGAACACCGCCGGCGGGTGATAGCGCACCTCGGTGATCACCACGCGGGCCTCGGGCGTGAGCGTGTTGGCCGCCGCGGGCGTGGGGGCGTCCAGCACCCACGTGTCCCCGTCGCCGTCGGGGAATCTTCCCCACGGACGGTCCTCGGGGCGGGCGGCCGTGCGCGCGCCGTCGACGAAGAGGCCGGCGGCATCGGCGAGGCCGATCCACTGCGCGGCCTCCGTGATGGCGAAAGGCACCTGATCGCCGCGCACCCTGAGGAACTTGCCCGCGGCGAGCGTCGTGCCGGCGGGGAACGCGTAGCCGCCGGCGCCGCGCGGGTCCGCGGTCAGGCGGAAGCCCGAGAGATCGGCCGCGGCGGTTCCCTCGTTGTAGAGCTCGACGTACGCGTCGAAGAGCCTCGCGTGGGCGAAGATCTCGTTGATCTCGACGTCGTGCGGCGGCTCGGCCATCTCCTCCCGGGGCGACTCGACCAGATCGAGCGTGGGGGCGAGGGTGAGATCGCTGCTTCCGAGGCTGACGTTCAACGCCTGGATGGCGAGGACGTTCGTGCCGGCGCGAAGCAGCGGCGAGCCCGCCAGCTCGACGATATCGATGCTGTCGTCGTAGCTGTGCGCCGCTTGCGCAACCGCATCGAAGGGAAGCGGCGTGCCGGCGGACCCGCCCGCGTTTCCCGAGCGCCGGATCTCGACGCCGTTCAGGTAGGCGACGAAGGCGTCGTCGTACACGACCGTCATCAGCAGCGATTCGATGCGCGCGAGGTCGTCGACATCGAAGCTCGTGCGTATGTAGAAGGTCGTGTAGTCGTCCTGCATGTCCGAGAGGACCGTGGCGTGGTCGCCCTCGCCGTAGCCGAAGGCGCTCGGCCCTCGCAGCCAGGCCGTGTCCGCGAACGTGAACGCGGCCCACGCGCCGATGGGCAGGGCAGGCTCGCTCCTGCCCTTGTAGTACTTCCACGTGTGGCCGATCGGGATCAGCGCGCTGGAGATCCGCAGCTTCAAGGTCGAGTTCGGCGCGCCGGGAGTCCCGCCCGTGGGAATCGATGCGCGCCAGACCCACTGCTGCTCGCCGTCGGCGACGTAGTCGGTGCGCTCGAGCGAGGGGCCGAGGCCGTCGGGATTCTCGGGCCACGCGCCGTCGTCCCTGTAGGCGACGCGATCGACGAGCCGCCCGGCGCGGTCCCGCAGGCCGACCTTCTCGCCGTTGTTGTCGAGCTGTCCCTCGTAGGGCCCGAAGGCCGGCGCCGCCTCCGGGTAGATCGCGGCGAAGCGCGCCGGGTTCTTGGCAATGACGACGAGACCTCGCGGCCCGATGGCGGCCGGGGTCGGGAACGTGAAGGTCACGCCCTGCGTGAAGGCCCAGCCCGAGAGATCGACGGCCTCGCCGGAGAGGTTGGCGATCTCGATGAACTCATCCTCTTCCGAGGCGACGGGGTGGTAGTGAAGCTCGGAGATGACGACGGTCGCGATGGGCGCCGCCTGCACGGCTGCGCCCAGGAACGCGGCGAACACAAGGAACGCGGTTCTTGCCATGGAAGTCGGTTTCTCTCAGTGCAGTCGCCCCAGACCCCGCCGGACGCGGCCGTATCTCGAGCCATGTCTTGATGATACGGGGCGCGGGCGACAATGCCAACAAACGGGCGCGCCGGCGCGCGATTGAATTCCGAAAAGGGCTTCAGGTACAATCACCCCAATGCGTAGAATGCGGATCGCACTCTTCTTGGTGCTTTGCGCGGCGCACGTCGTTGCCGCCGCGGCGGCGCCGCCCGGCGCGACGCGCCTCGGGATCGAGGGCGGCGTTTTCACGCTGAACGGCACGCCGGTCTTTCTCGTGGGCGCCAGCTACTACGGCGGCCTCGGCGCTCCCGATGCGACGCGCGCGAAAGACCTCCAGGCGCTGCGCGAGCACGGATTCAACTGGATCCGCGTGTGGGCGACGTGGGCGGCGTTCGAGAACGACGTGTCCGCGGTCGATGGCGAGGGAGCGCCGCGGCCCGAACGCATGCAGACGCTCGTCCGGTTGCTTTCCGAGTGCGATCGCCTGGGGCTCGTCGTCGATGTGACGCTGTCGCGGCAGAACGGCGCCGTGGGGCCGCCTCGCTTGAAGTCGACGGCCGCGCTCGTCAGGGCCGCCGCGGAGATCGCATCGGCCTGCAAGGAGCATCGCAACTGGTACCTGGACGCGGCCAACGAGCGCAACATCAAGGATGCGCGCTTCGTGGCGCTCGATGAGATCGCGGCGGTCGTCCGGCGCGTCAAGGAGATCGACCCCGGGCGCCTCGTCACCGCTTCGCACGCGGGCGGCGATCTGGGAACGCGCGAGATCCCCGCGTATCTTGCCGCGGGCGTCGATTTCCTCGCTCCGCACCGGCCGCGCCATCGGGGCTCGGCCGCCGAGACCGGGGCATGGACGAGGGAGACGCTCGCGTTCCTGCGCGCCTCGGGGAAGGCGGTGCCGGTGCATTTCCAGGAGCCGTTCCGGCGCGGTTACGGCGACTACGAGCCGGCGGCGGCCGATTTCATCCTCGACCTCGCGCAGGCCTACGAGGCCGGCGCCGCGGGGTGGTGCTTTCACAACGGCGCCGCGCGCAAGGGGCCTGCGCAGAGGCCGCGGCGCTCGTTCGACCTGCGCGACGGGCCGCTCGTCGGGCAGCTCGACGAGGAGGAGCGCAGGCTTTTCGCGCACATCAAGGAGGCGTGGCGGACGCCGCGAGGGCCGAAGTAGGCCTGAGGCTGTAGGCTATGGCCTACAGCCTACAGCCTCGATCACGTGTATTCGCTCCGGCGGCACGTGCACCCGCACCTGCGCGCCGGGCGCGAGCGCGGAGGCCGCGCCGTGCGGAACATGCGCGACGAGGGGGAAGGCGCCGGCGAGTTCGAGGCGCGTGAACCCGCCGAAGCTGCGCGCGCGGGAGAGCGCCAGCGTGAAGCTGTTCGGGGCGCCCGTGTGCGGGCCCGCGGCCGCTTGGACATCCTCGGGGCGGATGACGAGCGTGACGTCGCCGCTGAACGAACCCGTGACGCGGAGCGTCTCGGCGCCGACCGCGACATCCGTTGCGCCGCCGGCCGCCGCCGCGGCCCGGCCGCGGAGCAGATTCTCGCAGCGCATGAAGCGCGCGACGAACTCCGTCCGCGGCCGCCTGAGGAGGTCGTCCATGGGCCCCGTCTGCACGAGCGCGCCGGCGTTCATGATGCCGGCCTTGTCGGCGAGCGTGCAGGCCTCTTCCTGGTTGTGGCTCACGTGGATCGTCGTGAGCCCGAACTCGCGGTGGATGGAAAGAAGCTGCGCGCAGATCTCCTGGCGGGTCGCCTCGTCGAGCGCCGAGACGGGCTCATCGAGGAGGAGCACCTTGGGCTTGAGCACCAGCGCGCGCGCGAGCGCCACGCGCTGGCGCTCCCCGCCGCTCAGGCCCGCGGTCCGGCGCCCGAGGAGGTGCGTGATCCCGAGAGCTGCGGCGGTCTCCGCCGCCCGCCCGGCGGCCT
>JBFZCA010000343.1:0-4204 GCA_041308205.1 Planctomycetota bacterium
TCGCGCTCGATCGCCTCCATGCGGGCGCGCTTGTCGAGAAAATGCCGGTAGCGCTCGATTTCGCCCGCGGACCAGGCGTTGGCCTCGGTGTAGTCGCCGCAGAAGGGCACGAGGAGATCGATCCAGCAGGCGAGCTTGTCCATCGCCTCCCTGGGGAGCACGACGCCCTCGTGGCCGGCCGCAAGCAGCGCGATGAGGCGGCTTCGCGCCGCGCCCGTCGAGTACGGCGGCAGCATGGGCGGCGCCGACTGCGCGTGCACCCACGTCACGATGCCGCGGCCCGGGTCGGCGGCAAGCGCCCGCTCGGTCGTCACCGCGCCCGTGAGCGACAGGTAGGCCTCGCTCCACCTGCGGCCCGTCTGCGTCTCGATGACCTCGTCGCCGCGCAGGCTGAAGGGGCGCTCGCGCCCCGCCTCGCCCGGCGCCGCATCGAGCAGCGCCGCGTCGATGAACTGCCCGCCGCCGCCGCTCCGGCAGTGAACGGCGAGCACGTTCGCGCCCGGCCGCAGCGACCGCGCCGCCTCGGGATAGACGGTGTGGATGACGAATTCCGTCGTGCTGAGCAGCACCACGGCCGCGGGGATGCCGTTCAGGTAGAGCTCCGCGTCTTCGTCGTGGCACAGCCTGAACACGGGAAGCCCCGGCCGCGGGCCGGCGCCGAGCGTGAACTCGCGCCTGAGCCAGATGTCGCCGGTCCGCCACTCGGTCCTGATCTCGCCTCCGGGCGCGTCGCCGCGCCCGAATCCCGCCCTCCCTCGTCTCCAGCGCGACGCATCGAAAGCCGGCGTCTCCCAGCCCTCGCCGGGGTTCTCGGTCGTATAATGCCAGGGCGCGCCCAGGTCCGAGAGAACGGGCGCGCCGCCCAGGTCGAGCGCCTCGGGCGCCTCGGTCCTCCCGCGCACGCCGCCGCCTTCGTCGTGGCAGCGCACGCAGTGCGCATCCAGGATCGGCTGGATCTCCCGGGGGAAGCTGAACCCGCGCGGCGGCCCGTGGAACGGCGCGAGCGGCCTGGGGCCGGCGCGCATGGCCTCCGTCACGCCGCCGCCCGCGGGCGGCGCCTCGCCCTTCGGCTCGTGGCATCCCGCGCAGGCGAAGTACTCTCCCGGCTGGAGGGTCGACCAGCTCCGCATCGTCTGCACCATGCGGCCCTCGGCATCGAGCGCCTGGAAATAGACCGGCGTGCGCGCAGGCGCCGTGAAGCACGCCGATCCGTCGCCGTACACCTCGGCATCGCCGAGGACGACCTTGACATCCCAGGCGCCGTTGCCGATGGCGATCGGCGTCGAGATCAGGGCCCCGCCGCCGGGGCCCTTGTTGTAGTTGCAGCGGATGCCCGCCGCGCGATGCCTGAGCGCGACGACGCGAAGCCGCGCGATCGTGCCGCGCGGAACGCCGCGCAGGCCGGCGCCCGCGTAGACATCGTGGACGTAGAAAACGCCGTCCGATCGGCGGTAGTCGACGAGATCCGGATGGGCGTGGGGCAGCGGCCGCGCCGCGAGCGGCACGGGCTGGTTGCACGAGATCGCCGGATCGGAGACAAGCAGCTCGCGCCGGCCGTCGGCCATCATCAGATAGATGCCGAAGCGCAGCGGCTCCTTGCGCCACCCGAAGGGCGCGTACGCGACGACGCACTCGTTCGCGCTCAGCGGGTACGGGTACTGGAAGAGATCGCCCGACTGGCCGTAGGCGTCGACCCTGGCGGCGCGCGTCGGCCGCACGGGCGCGATCTCCCGGACGCCGGCCGCCTCCTGGTTGCCGGCGCCGGCATCGATCACGGCGAGCGTCCCGCACTGCCGGCTGTGGTGGCCGGTGAGGATGGCCATGATCGCCGTCGTCCCGGGAATGCCGCGCGCGTGGAGGATCGTCGTCGGGAAGTACGAGTTGTTGCCGTACAGCTCGGTCTGCGCGGTGCCGTCGGGCTGCATCTGAAAGAGCGACTGGACGAAGATCTGCCCGCGGTCGCTGTATTCCCAGCGCGTGTAGATCACGCGGCCGTCATCGAGCACGGCCGGGAAGTTCGTGTGCACCTGGTCGAACGTCAGGCGCCGCAGGCAGTCGCCGTCGCGGTCGCACGCGTAGAGGTTGCTCACCTCGGTCCACCAGCAATCCACGGTCTGCACGCAGCGCGTCGAATTGAACACGATGTCGCCGTTCGGCAGATAGGCCGGTTCGTAGTCCGCGAATCCGAGGCCCGCGGTGAGCTGCCGCACCGCGCCGGACGCCGTGTCCAGCTCGTGGAGGTGGTAGTCATCGCCGCGGTCCGACTTCTTCCACGCGAAGAGGACGCGCGCGCCGTCGTACGAGACCGCGGGGTCGCGGATCACGCCACCGGCGTCCTCGAGCAGCGCCCGCACGCTGCCGTACGGCCCGTCCATGGTCAGGACGCAGAGGCTCGCCCCGGGCTCGAACTGCCGCTCGTTCTGCGCATCGGACTGGCCCTCCGTGTACGCGTAGTGCGAGCCCCCGAGGTTGAAGTGCTTCGTGAAGACGATCTCGCGCCATCGGGCGCGGAGCGGCGCCAGCCTGAGGGCGCGCCGCCGCTCGCATGCATCGGCGTAGAGGTCGAGCAGGCGCGCCGCATCGGCCGGGGAGGGCGACGTGTCGATTTCGGCGAGCCGCGCCGCGAACGGCGCGGCGTCCGGGTCCAGCTCGCCGAGGACGCGCGCGAGCATCGCCCGCAGCGCGCCGGCGCCGTCCGGCGCCGCGAGCCGGGACGCCGCATCGAGGCCGAGGTCCTGCAGCGCCCAGTCCCACTGGCAGGGGAAATCGCGCTCGATCGCCGCGATGCGCGCCGCGCGCGCCCCCGCGCCCGCATCGCGCGCCGCGAGCATCGCCTCCCGCCAGGAGGACGCGCCGTGCACCGCGCACGGCGCCGCAACCAGGCACGCGCACGCCGCGCGCAGCAGCACGGCGGCGCCCGCGGCGAATCGCGGTTTCGTTGCGGCGTGCGTCATGGTCGTAGGCTCCCGCGGCGGCGAACGGCGCCGTCCTCCGAGTGTACACGTTGCGGCGCCGGACGGGGAGGGCCGCGCGATTGTCGCGGCGGCGCGGCGTCCATAGAATGGCGGCATGCGCGAGCCAGGACGAGTCTTCTCTTTCCGCGCCGCCGAGGCGTTCTTGAACGGCTTCACCAACTACGAGCGACAGAGCTCGTTCACGCTCAGGCGCGGGGATCTCTCCCGCGTGCGGGCGCTCCTCGCGCTCCTCGGCGACCCGCAGCGCGGCATTCCCGCGCTGCGGGTGACCGGGAGCAAGGGCAAGGGGACGACGTGCGTCGTTCTTGAGGCGCTGCTCGCGCGCGCGGGCCTCAGGGTCGGCACCTTCCTGTCGCCGCACCTCGAATGCGTGACGGAACGGATTCGCGTGGGCGGGCGGCAGCTCTCGCGGGCGCGCTTCGCCGCCGCGCTCGCGGAGATCGCCCCGTGCATCGATGCCGTGCCGTCGCCGCCCACGTACTTCGAGATCCTCACGGCGCTGGCCTGGCACGTGTTCAGGCGCGAGAAGGTCGATGCCGCCATCATCGAGGCCGGCATCGGCGGCAAGTTCGACGCGACCGCGTGCTGCGAGGCGGCCCTCGGCGTCGTGACCTCGATCGAGAAGGAGCACACCGAGGTGCTCGGCCGCACCGAGGCGGCGATCACGCGCCAGAAGATCGGCATCGGCAGGCGCGGCGCGCCGCTCCTCGCGGGGCCGCTCAAGCCCCATCTGCGCGCGGTCGCGGCCGCCGAGGCCCGCCGCATCGGCGCCCATCTCATCCCGTGGCACTCGGCCATCGCGCTCGCGTACGAGGACGGGAGGGCCGCGGTGTCCTTCGGAGGGGAGCTGCCGGCATTCGCGGCCGAGCTCGCCGTCCCCGACCGGACGTTCGCGATCAACGCGGCGCTCGCGCTCGGCGCCTGCGCGCTCTTCCTCGGCGATCTCCCTCCCGGCGCGGCGCGGATCGCGGCGCGCACGCGCATGCCGGGCCGCAAGGAGGTGTTCGAGGGCGCGCCGCCCGTCCTCATCGATGTGGCGCACACGCGCCAATCGCTCGCAACGCTCGGGGAGACGATCGCGGCGCGCTTCCCGCGCCGCCGCACGGCCGTCATCGTCGCGCTCTCCCGCGACAAGGACGCGGCGCGGCTCCTGCCGGTCGTCGAGCGCTTCGCCGGCGCGCTCATCTTCGTGCGCGCGGACCCCGTGCGCGGCGCCCCGGCGGAGGACC
>JBFZCA010000344.1:0-7356 GCA_041308205.1 Planctomycetota bacterium
TCATTCTGGTCGTCATCCTGGCTGCCGGCGCCTACGTCGGCTACGAGCGGTTCGTCTCCACATCGGCGGCGTACGCGGCCTTCAAGGACTTCGGGAAGGCCATGGCCAACGAGAAGTGGGAAGAGGCCGAGCGCATGGCGGCAAGCCAGGATGTGGTCGATCAGATTTCCGAGCAGCGCCGCGCGGTCAACGTCCTCGGGTACGAGGCCTACCGCTCCTTTCGCGGCGTGCTCCACTGGGGACCGAAGTTCAAGCTCATCTCCGAGACCTACACCGACGACGAATCGCGGGCGATCCTCAAGGTCATCCAGGAAGAACGCCGCGGGGTGTACACGCTCGATCCCGTCGGCCCCGCCACCGTGCGCCACAACCAGACCGTGGTGATGGCCAAGGCCGGCACCGACTGGAAGGTCGAGGCGTTCGACGAGGAAGTCCACCCCATCGGCCCGCAGGAGTAGACGCCGGCGTCCGCCCCGCTCCCGTCTTGACCCTCGCGCCGCTCCATGCCAGACTGAAGGACGGTCTCGCACAGAAAAGGAGCGGTTTCATGCGGAGAAGATTCCCAACGCGCGGCGCGGCGTTGCTCGCCGCCTTGTGCTCGGTCGCGGTCGTCATGGGCGCCGAGAAGCGCCCGATCCCGGTCATCTTCGACACGGACATAGGCGATGACATCGACGACACCTGGGCGCTCGGCTTCCTCCTCAAGTCGCCCGAGTTCGACGTGAAGCTCGTCGTCGGCGACCAGGGCAAGGCGCGCTATCGCGCGGCGCTCATCGCCAAGATGCTCGAGCGCGCGGGCAGAACTGATGTGGCGGTCGGCATCGGCCTCGAGGTCAACGCGACGGGCGGCGGCGGCCAGTCCGCGTGGGTCGAGGGGTACGATCTCGCCAAGTACCCGGGCAAGGTGCACAAGGACGGCGTCGGGGCGATCATCGACACGATCATGCAGTCCCGGGAGCCCGTGACGCTCATCGCCGTCGGCCCGCTTCCCAACGTCGCGGCGGCGCTCGCGCGCGAGCCGCGCATTGCGGCGAAGGCGCGCTTCGTCGGCATGCACGGGAGCGTGCGCAAGGGTTACGGCGGCAAAGCGACGATCGACGCCGAGTACAACGTCAAGGCCGACGCCAAGGCCTGCCGGGCGGCGCTCTCGGCCGCGTGGGACATAACGATCACGCCGCTCGACACGTGCGGGCTTGTCACCCTGCGGGGCGAGAAGTACGCCAAGGTCAGGGATTCCAAGGACCCGATCGCGGCGGCGATCATCGAGAACTACCGGGCCTGGAGCGGTCAGGACAAGAAGGCGCCCGAGGAGCGGAGCAGCGTTCTTTTCGATACGGCGGCGGTGTATCTCGCGTTTTCAACCGAGCTTACGACGATGGAGGACCTCGGCATCCGCGTCGCCGACGACGGCAAGACGCTGCTTGACCCGGCCGCGAAGGTCATGCGCGTCGCGACCGCGTGGAAGGACCTCGATGCCTTCGAGGATCTGCTCGTCGCGCGGCTCACGGGGCCGTCGCCGGCGCGGTCCGTCTCCGCGCCCAAACGCTGATGAGCAAACAACTTGCGTAGAACCGGCGCCGCCGGACGCCCCCGGCCGGTCGAATTCCGCTTGCCCACCGGTCGATAGAACTCTATACTTGGTTCTTTCGTCTGTATCCGCCGCGTGCGGCGGATACGCTGCATCGTAGACCTCACCCGCGGCAATGCCCGGCGGAGGCGCACGAGCGCTTCCGTCCGGAGACCACACGCCCGGCAGGGGCCGCCGCGGCAGGGAAAGAATCCCCGCACGATAGAGTTCCAGGAGTACCGTTACATGGCACGGCAGCATCCGCTCGGTCGCGTCCGCAACATCGGCATCATGGCGCACATCGACGCCGGCAAGACGACCTGCACCGAGCGCATCCTCTTCTTCACGGGCAAGTCGCACAAGCTCGGCGAGGTCCATGACGGCACGGCCACCATGGACTGGATGCCGCAGGAGCAGGAGCGGGGCATCACGATCACGAGCGCCGCCACGACCTGCGAGTGGAACGACCATCAGATCAATATCATCGACACGCCCGGACACGTCGACTTCACGGCCGAGGTCGAGCGCAGCCTGCGCGTCCTTGACGGCGCCATCGGGCTTTTCTGCGCCGTGGGCGGCGTCGAGCCCCAGAGCGAGACCGTCTGGCGGCAGGCCGCGAAGTACGAGGTGCCGCGCATCGCCTTCGTCAACAAGATGGATCGCGTGGGCGCCGACTTCCTGGCGGTCGTCGAGCAGATTCACAACGAGCTCGGCTCGAACGCCGTGCCCCTGACGCTGCCCATCGGCGCCGAGAAGGACTTCCGCGGCATCATCGACCTGGTCGCCCAATGCGCCGTGTACTACGACGAGGACGACCGGGGCCGGACGTTCCGCGAGGAGCCGATCCCGGCCGCGCTGAAAACCGACGCGGCCAGGTGGCGCCACTTCCTGATCGAGAAGGCCGCCGAGGTCGACACCCGCCTCATGGAGAAGTTCTGCGGGGACGAGGAGATCTCGACCGCGGAGCTGAAGGCCGCCATTCGCGCGGCGACGCACGCGCATCGCATCTGCCCCGTGCTCTGCGGCAGCGCCTTCAAGAACAAGGGCATCCAGCGCCTGCTCGATGCGGTCGTCGACTACCTCCCGAGCCCGGTCGACCTGCCGCCCGTCATCGGCGCCTCGCCGCAAGGCAATCCGCTGGAGCGCGTCCCCAAGGACGACGGCCGGCTCGCCGCGCTCGCCTTCAAGGTCATGGCCGACAAGCACGTCGGGAAGCTGGTGTTCGTGCGCGTCTACTCGGGAACGCTGCGCGCGGGCACCTACGTGCTCAACTCGACGAAAGGCAAACGCCAGCGCGTGGGGCGCCTCATGCGCATGCACGCGAACCACCGGGAGATGGTCGACGCGATCTACGCGGGCGAGATCGGCGCGGTCATCGGGCTCGGCGACACCGTCACCGGCGACTCGATCTGCTGCGAGGAGCACCCGATCATCCTCGAGGCGATCGAGTTCCCGGCGCCCGTGCTCAGCATCGCGGTCCGGCCGGCCGGCGACGGAGAGGCCGAGAAGCTCACGGAGGCGCTCCGCCGGCTCGCCGAGGAGGACCCGACGTTCATCGTGAGCTCGGATCCGGAGACCGAGGAGACGATCATCTCCGGCATGGGCGAGCTGCACCTGGAGATCATCATCGACCGCCTGCGCCGGGAGTTCAACGTGGGGGTCGCCGCCGGCGCGCCGCAGGTCGCCTACCGCGAGACGCTCACGAGCGAGATCGAGATCAACGAGAAGTACAAGAAGCAGACCGGCGGGCACGGCCAGTACGCGCACATCGTCATGACGCTCGAGCCGCTCGAACCGGGCCAGGGCTTCGAGTTCGTCAACAAGATCAAGAGCGGCGCCATCCCGCGCGAGTACATCCCCGCGATCGAGAAGGGCGTCGTCGACGCGATGCGCAAGGGCGTCTGGGCCGGCTTCCCCGTCGTCGATATTCGCGTCACCATCACCGACGGCTCGTTCCACGAGGTCGACAGCTCGGAGCTCGCGTTCCGCACCTGCGCGTCGATCGCCTTCAAGAAGGCGTTCCTGCAGGACAGCCCGGAGCTGCTCGAGCCCGTCATGGAGCTCAACGTGATCACGCCCGAGGAGCACGCGGGAGCGATCACCGGGAACATCTGCTTCCGGCGCGGCCGCATCGCATCGATGGACCGCCGGGGCGGCGACGTCGAGATCACCGCGTTCTGCCCGCTCGCCAACATGTTCGGCTACGCGACCGAGCTGCGCAACATGACCCAGGGGCGGGCGACCTTCACGCTGCATTTCGAGCGCTACGAGGCCGTGCCCTTCGCGATCGCCGAGGAAGTGATCGCGGCGCGCAAGGAGGCCGCGACGGGCCGCACCGGAGGACGCCGGCGGCAGGGCGCGCGGGCCTGAACGGGCCGCGGCTCTGGAAGCGGCGCCCGCGGTAGGCTACGCTTCTCCGAGGGCGCCGCCGGGGCGCCCGAGCGCATGGCTACCTTCGCGGAGGCTTTCATGGCACACGAGCGCAACGCCGGTCCCTATCAGCTCTTCATGCTCGCCCTGTGCGTGTTCGTCCTGCTCATGCTGGCGGTCGACACGTTCGCCGCGGTCGATGCGGATACGGCCGCGATCTTCGCGTATGCCGACAACGCGATCTGCATCCTCTTCCTGATCGACTTCGTGATCAATCTCGCCAGGGCCGAGCGCAAGCTCAAGTATCTCGTGACCTGGGGCTGGATCGACCTCCTGTCGAGCATTCCGATGCTCGACGCCGCCCGCTGGGGCCGCGCCGCGCGCGTGCTCAGGCTGCTCCGGCTCCTGCGCGGGGTGCGCTCGACGAAGGTGCTCCTCGGGTTCATGCTCAACCGCAGGGCCGAGGCCACGCTCCTCACGACGGCGTTCATGGGCATCATCTTCGCGACCTTCGCATCCGTCGCGATCTTCCAGTTCGAGAAGGCGGCGGCGGAGGGCAACATCAAGACGGCCGAGGATGCGGTCTGGTGGTCCGTGGTCACGATGGCCACCGTGGGCTACGGCGACAAGTACCCCGTGACCACGGAAGGCCGCCTCGTCGCGATGGCCGTCATGGCCGCGGGCGTGGGGCTCTTCACGGCAATGGCGGGATTCCTCTCCTCGTGGTTCGTGCGCGGCAAGAACGACGCCCAGGACAAGGAGCTCGATGCCCTGCGCGACGAGCTTGCCGCCATGAGAACGCTGCTTGAGAAGATCGATGCCCACACCTCGCCGCCGGTTGACCTGCACCCCGCCCCGCCTGCACAATAGAGGAGCGCCGCCGCCGCGCGGCGAGACCCGCCGGCGCCGCCGCAGGAGGAACCAATGCGCGTGAAGACGCGGATTCGCTCGGAAACGCTCAACCGTCGCGGGTTCATCGGCGCGATCGCCGCCACGGCCGCTGCCGCGGCGCTGCGCGGCGCGTCCGAGGCGGCCCCGGCCGCGCGGCGCGGGATCGGGCTCGGTTTCGACAACTTCTCGATCCGCGATTTCGGCTGGAAGGCGCCCGGGCTGATCGAGTACGCCGCGGCGCAGAAGGTCGACACGCTGCTCCTCTCGGACCTCAACGTGTACGAGAGCCTCGAGGCCGACTACCTCGAGAAGATCAGGTCCCAGGCCGCGGCGGCGGGGATCGAGCTTCAGGCCGGCACGGGAAGCATCTGCCCGACGTCATCGGCGTACAACCAGAACAGGCTCGGTCCCGCCGGGGACCACGCGCGGCTCCTGATCCGCACGGCCAAGGCCCTCGGCGCGCGTGTTGCGCGCTGC
This sequence comes from Planctomycetota bacterium, assembly GCA_041308205.1. Classification (GTDB taxonomy): domain Bacteria; phylum Planctomycetota; class UBA8108; order UBA8890; family UBA8898; genus UBA8898. The sequence continues at coordinate 5,306 of JBFZCA010000344.1, forward strand.
TACCTCGGCACCGGCAACGACCGCAAGGGCGATGGCGGCATTTACCGGCACATCGAGGCCATGGCCAAGACCCTGAAGGCCGTGCGCGCCGAGGCCGTGGACGCGAACGTCAAGCTCTCGGTCGAGAACCACGCGGGCGACATGCAGGCGTGGGAGCTGGTCACGCTCATCGAGCAGGCGGGGAAGGACTTCGTCGGCGCCACGATGGATTGCGGCAACGCCGTCTACACCATGGAGGACCCCATGGTGAACCTGGAGATCCTCGGCCCCTACGCGCTCACGACCGGCATGCGCGACACCGCCGTGTGGGAGATCCCCCGGGGCGCCAGGGCCATGTGGGCGAACATGGGCGAGGGCGTCACCGACTGGAAGGCGTACGTCGACAGATTCCGGGAGCTCTGCCCCGGCGTGCCCTTCGTGCTCGAGATCATCTCCTACATCTGGCCGCGCGACCTGGCGTATCTGGAAACCGCCATGTGGAAGGAGTTTCCCAAGGCCCGCGCCGGCGAGTTCGCCCGCTTCGTCGCGCTTGCCACGCGCGGCCGCGAGTTCACGCTCACGCCGGGCCGCCCCGCCGGCGCGCAGTCCAAGGAGCTGACGTGCGCGCAGCAGCAATTCGACCTCGAGCACGGCCTGGAGTACTGCCGGGCCGTCCTGGGACTGGGGCTCAAATAGAAATCGGGCCTGAAACCGGCGCTTCGGGCGTCGACATCCGGGATGCGCATCGCCTTCCGCGCAAGGAGTCGACGACATGGAGACGCAACCGATCATCCAGTACCGGCGCTCGTTTCTGGCCGCGGCGGCTGTCGGCGCGAGCCTCTGCATCGTGGCGTTCACGCTCTGCGCCACCGTGGTCGTGCTGTACGGCATGCGGATCGTCGACGCCAAGACCGAAGGGTTCCCGAGCCTCGTCGCCGCGGCGATCAAGGGCGTCCCCGACCTCGCCGGATCGCTGCCTCCCGTGTTCTCCGACGCGCTGCGCGACCGGCGCTGTCCCGAGTACAAGGACAAGCTCGCGATCGCCGCCCGCGTCGCGTCCGCCGCGGAGGGCCGCTTCGCGGGCAGGCCGGTGCTCGAGATCCGGAACACGGGCACGAGCGTCGTCTCGCTCCTCTCGCTGCGGGTCACCGTGCTCGACAGGAACAACCTGCCCATCGGGACCTGGTCGCCGTGGGCGGCCACGCCGTTCGCGATCGAGGATGACTGGCCCGGGCTGCTCATGCCGGGCGCCACGCGCTACCTGCCGGCGTGCTGGACCGTCATGCGCAAGGAAGTGCCGCCCGAGGAGGTCGCGGTTCAGACGGAGATCACGGAGCTGCGGCTCTGGGAGCCGGATTGCGGCATCGAGGCCCAGAAGGGCGCGTAACGCGGGTTCCGATGACGCCGCGCGCCGCGCCCGCTACGCCGGCACCATGTCGTTCTTCTGATACACGACGGCGATCCACTCCTTGTCGGCCTCGGCGATGTGGTCGAGCAGCCACTTGATCAGGCCGTGCTGGACCATGGAGATGACGAGCAGGCTCGCGCCCTCGACGTCGAAGCGGTCGCGCATTTCCTGGAACTCGCGGACGAAGCCGTCGTGAAGCTCGCGGTGGCGGCAGTACTCCGGGTATGCTCCGGCGCGCAGGAGCGCCTCCTCTTCCCGGAAGTACTCGATCGTGCAGCCGCCGAACTCGTCGAGCGAGCCGCTGATCGCCTCCTGGCCGCGCTGCTGGTCGATGCTTTCGAGCACCGTGTTGATGCGTTCGACAAGCTCCCGGTGACGCTCATCGAGCTCGGGCACTCCCGTGGCAAGCTTCTCTCCCCAGTCCATGTGCTGTTCCCCTTGCGCTGTCTTCCCGGCGCCGGCCAGAGCCGCGCGCCTCCCGCCAACCTGGCACCACGCGACAAATGCTCGTCCGCCTTCGTGTCGGACCACCATTCTTAATCGGCCGCCGCCGGGCCGAAACGGAGACTTTTTGAAGGACTATTTTTTCCCCGGGGAGGCGTGCGAACGCGGCCTCGCGCCGCGTTGCATCGCCGAGAAGAAACGCGCGTCCCGCGCGGCGCCC
>JBFZCA010000345.1:0-3869 GCA_041308205.1 Planctomycetota bacterium
CCCGGCGCAGAAGGTCGCGGCGCAGAGGGTCAGGAGGAGCAGCTCGCGCGGGAGCCGGCGCCGCCGGGCGGCGATGCACGCGGCCGCGAGCACGCAGCCGGCCGCCAGGAGAAGCCCGAGGTACGCGTGGTGCACGATGCTCACGGTCCTTTCCCGGAGGCGAGCCGGAGGATCTTGGCGCGCAGGTCATCGGCGAGCGCGGCGAGCGCATCGCGCGCCGGCGACGGCGGCAGCTCGTCGAAGAGGGCGGCGCCCTCGAGAAGAAGGCGCGACGCGATCTCGGCGCACGCATCGACGGCGGCCCGCATGCGCGCATCGCCGAGCGCTTCGCTGCGGGCACGGCCGTCGCCGCCGGCCCTGAAGTACAGGTCCCTGAGGGCCTGCGCCCCGTGTGCGTCGCGCAGGCAGATCCAGGGCAGCGTGAGGATGCCGGCCTTCGCGTCCCGGCCCGTGCTCTTGTCGGCGCGCGGCGGGGCGACGATGTCGTACAGGTCGTCGCCGATCTGGTAGGCGATGCCGAAGCACTCTCCGAAGCGGCCCAGGCGCTCGGTGTGCGATGCATCCAGCGCCGCCAGGCGGCCGGCGAGCACCCCGGCGGTGCGGAAGAAGCTCGCCGTCTTGGCCGCGACGATGGCGAGGTATTCCTCGCGGCGCAGCAACTGGCCGCGCTGCGACCATTGCCTGATCTCGCCGGCGCAGACGTTCCGGACGAGCTCGGCCATGAGGGCGACGAGGTCCGGGCGCGACAGGTCGGCAAGCAGTTGAAACGCGCCCGCGAGCACGTGGTCGCCGTAGAGCACGGCCTCGCGGTTGCCGCGAAGCTGGTGCAGGGTCTCCCTTCCGCGCCTGACGCGGGCGCGGTCCAGCACGTCATCGTGGAACAGCGAGGCCGTGTGGCACAGCTCGAGCACCGCGGCGACGACGACGTGGGGGACGCCCGGACGCTGCCCGAGAGCCCTGGCAAGCAGGAGAAACACGACGGGGCGCAGGCGCTTGCCGCCCGTGCGGATGGCGTGGGCGGCCGCGGCCTCGAGGCAGGGGGCGTCGGGCGCCAGGTGCTTGCGGATGAGATCCTCGACCTCCGCAAGCTCCGGAGGGAGCGCATCCGGCCGATGGTCGTGCGAATCCGCCTGCTCGTGCGTCATGACGTTCGTGCTCGTCTCGGCGGCGGGCAGGAAGGCGCGCGCCGCCCGCGCGCCCGCCGATGTCCCCGCGCCGCGTTCATCGGTAGAGACCGTGCCGCTCGATGTAGTCGGCCACCTCCGTCGGAACGAGATGCCGGAAGGGCTTCCCCGCCGCGATGCGCGCGCGAATGTCGGTCGAGCTCTCGGCGCGCGGCGGCATGGCGACGAGAAACTCGTTGAGGCGCGCAACCTCGGCGGCAGCAAGATCCGGGAATGCACTCGCGCGGTAGCGCCGCGGAGCGCCGGGCCTGGCGACCGTCACGATGGCGGCCAGGCGCAGGATCTCCTCCAGGCGATGCCACGCGGGCAGCTCCGCGATGGTATCACTTCCGACAATGAAGAAAAGATCGGCGCGCGGCTCGCGGGCGCGGATCTCCCGCAGCGTGTGCACGGTGTAGGAGGGGCCGCGGCGGTGAAGCTCGAGGTCCGAGGCCTCGAGGTGCGGGAACGGCGCGACCGCGAGCGCGACCATCGCGTGCCGGTGCGCGGCGGACGGGCGCGCGCCCGCGCGCTTGTGGGGCGGGTTCCGTGCCGTGATCAGACGAACGGCATCGAGCGCCAAGCGCTCGCGGCAGAAGTCCGCCGCCGCGAGGTGGCCGAGGTGCACGGGGTCGAACGTGCCCCCGAAGAGCCCGAGGCGGCGCCGCCCGGAGGGGGCCGAACCGGCGCGGGGCGTCCCGCGGTCGTTCGCGGTTGACTGCGTTCGTCGTGCGTGCACGTGATTGGAGATACACCATTCGCACGCGTCTGGCAAGGGGGCGCGCGGGCCTCGATGCCCGTGTGGTGGCCGGCGGCGAAATGTTCTATACTGTGCCCCATGGCATCCCAGGCGCGGCTCATAGACGGGAAGATCATCGCCGAGAAGATCAGGCAGGAGGCCCGCGACATGCTGGCGCGCGTGCGGGCCGAGGGCCGCGGCGTGCACGTGGCCGTCGTCTCCGCCTCCGAGGAGCACGCGGCGCGGATGTACGTGGCGCGTCAATGCGCCGACTTCGCCGCGGTGGGGATCGATGCGGCCGTGCGGGCGCTGCCCGGCCGCGCGACGGAAGCCGACGTGCTCGATGCGGTCGGAGAGCTCAATCGCGATGACGGCGTCACCGGCATCGTGCTCGCGCTCCCCCTGCCGAGCGGCATCGACGTGCGGCGCGTGCAGGAGGCGATCCGCCCGGCCAAGGACATCGAGGGCGTGCACCCGCAGAACCTCGGCCTGACGGCGATGGGCAGGCAGCGCGCGGGCCCGTCGACGGCCCAGGCGGTGATCGAGGCCATCGATGCGACGGGCATCGACGTCCGCGGCAAGGACGCGGTCATCGTGGGCCGCAGCCAGATCGTGGGCAAGCCCGTCGCGCTGATGCTCATCGAGCGCAGAGCGACGGTGACGGTGTGCCACACGGCCACGCGCGACCTCGCGGCCCACGTGCGCCGCGCGGATATCGTGGTCGCGGCGGCCGGCACACCGGGACTCATCACCGGCGACATGATCGGGGAGGGCGCGGTCGTCATCGATGTGGGCATCAACCGCGTGACGCGCGCGGACGGCACGCGATGCACGGTCGGCGATGTGGAGTTCGAGGCGGCGCGGGCGCGGGCGGGCTGGATCACGCCGGTGCCGGGAGGCGTGGGACCGGTGACCGTGGCGGTGCTGCTGCGGAGCGCGGTGTGCGCCGCCTTGGGCGCCGGCCGGTGAGCGGGATGGACGCTATGCGGAAGATCGTCCAGCTTCCTCCCCAGGTGGCCGAACGCATTGCCGCGGGCGAGGTCGTGGAGCGGCCCGCGTCCGTGGTCAAGGAACTGGTCGAGAATGCGGTCGATGCGGGCGCGACCGACATCGCCGTCTGCCTGCGCAAGGGAGGCAAGGATCTCATCCGCGTGCAGGACGACGGCGGGGGCATTCCGGCCGATGAGCTTCCCCTCGCCGTGGCCAGGTACGCGACGAGCAAGATCGCGGCCCTGGATGACCTGTGGCGCGTGGCGACGCTCGGTTTCCGGGGCGAGGCCCTGGCGAGCATAGGCCAGGTCGCGGAGCTGGCGATCACGAGCGGCACGGGCGGCGGCGAGGGCGCGGCGATCGCCGTCAAGGGCGGCGTCGTGAGCGCCGTGCGGCCGGCCGCGTGTCCGCGGGGAACGATCGTCGAGGTGCGCAACCTGTTCTTCACGGTGCCGGCGCGGCGCAAGTTCCTCAAGCAGGATGCCGCGGAGTTCGGCCGGGCGGCGGAATGGGTGGCGCGGATCGCGCTGTCCGCGCCGCGCACCGGCTTCACGCTGGAGCACGACGGCAGGCTCGTGTGGAGGATCCTCCCCGATGCGACGCTTGCGGAGCGCATGAGCGTGCTGTGCGGACCCGAGGTCGGCGCCAAGCTTCTCGCCGTGGAGGGCGGCGGCGCGATCGAGGTCAGGGGCGCCGTGGCCAGGCCCGAGGTCTGGCGCCGGGATCGCCGCTCGATCTACTTCTTCGTGAACGGCAGGCACGTGCGCGACCCGATGCTCAACCAGGCGCTCGAGGAGAGCTTCCGCGGCTGGATGGTGCCCGGGCGGTTCCCGATCGCCGTGCTGGGGGTGCTCATCGATCCCGAGCGCATCGATGTCAACGTGCACCCGGCCAAGGCCGAGATCAAGTTCGCGAGCGGGAGCGAGGTCTTCCAGGCGGTCGTGCGCGCGGTCAGGGCCGCGCTCGCGAAGCTCGGG
>JBFZCA010000346.1:0-8289 GCA_041308205.1 Planctomycetota bacterium
CGCGGGCTGCGCCCGCGCGTCATTTACGCTCAAGTCGGCGTCGTGCCGGGGGCGATACCATAACTATGTGAAGGCCCCGCTGGCTACTCCTCCTCCACCGGCTGGCGGGGTTCTTCCTTGTTCCCGCCGCCCGGCGGCGTCCGGACGGTCGACGGATGCGGCCGCGGGCGCCGCGCTACACTTTCCCCGCCACGGGGCGCTTGGCCAGTTGCGCCTTGAAGTGCGCGAGGCCGATGCGCTGGAACGGCTCGTCGAGCCACGTCACGAGTCCCATCGAGAACTTGTCGATGAGCCCGCGATGGTAGGGGAGCACCCGCACGGTGAGACCGTGGTGGCCCGTGTTGGCGCACTGGATCGAGCCCTCGAAGACGTTCTGCCCGTTCGGCGTCATCCCGACGGGGAGCAGCGTCGCGGTCGCGGCGCTGACGATCTCGCCCTCGGGGGTCAGCGGGCCGTAGAAGAGCTCGACATTGACGTCGTCATCCGTCAGGCTGCCGAGCTGGAGGTGCACCTGCACCTTGAGCTTGTCGCCGACGAGGTGATGCGCCTCCTGGTCGCTGCCGAGCGCGGTGATGCGGATCTCCTTCCAGGCCGAGACGACCCTGCGGCGCCACTCGGCCAGCTTGCGCGTCTCGGACCAGCTCTCCGCGGCGAGCCAGTTCCACTGGAGGATCGCCGGCAGGTAGAAGCGCTCGGTGTACTCCTCGACCATGCGGTTGGTGTTGAAGACCGGGCAGAGCCGCTGCATGGAGGTCTTCATCATCCCGATCCACTCCCGCGGCAGGCCGTCCGGGCCGCGCCGGTAGAACGTCTGCGCGACCTCGTTCTCGAGCAGGTCGTAGAGGTTGCGGCTCTCGATATCGTCCTGGTAGGAGTGATCATCGTACTCCTCCCCGCCGCCGATCGCCCAGCCGGTGCTGTGGCCGTTGTGGAGCTGGTAGCCCTCGCACCACCATCCGTCGAGCATGCTGAGGTTCATGCCGCCGTTGACCGCGACCTTCATGCCGCTGGTGCCGCTCGCCTCCATGGGCCTGCGGGGCGTGTTGAGCCACACGTCGACGCCCTGGATGAGCATGCGGGCGATCTGCATGTTGTAGTCCTCGAGGAACACGACGCGGCGGCGGAACTCCTCCCGGCTCGTCATGTGCACGATGGTGCGGATCAGCTCCTTGCCCGGGTGGTCCTTGGGGTGCGCCTTGCCCGCGAAGATGATCTGCACGGGCCGCTCGGGGTGATTGAGAATCCTGGTGAGCCGGTCGGGGTTGTGCATCAGCAGCGTCGCGCGCTTGTAGGTCGCGAAGCGGCGCGCGAAACCCACCGTGAGGACCTCCGGGTCCAGCACCTCGTCCACCTGTGAAACCAGCGAACGATGAATGCCGCGCCGGACGAGCTGTTCGCGGAGCTTGCGCCGCGCAAAGGCGACCAGGCGTTCCCGCAAGCGCTCGCGGCTGCGCCAGAGCTCGGAGTCGGGAATGTTCTCGATGCGCTTCCACACGGACTGATTGACCGGGTCGGCGAGCCACTCCGGGCCCACGTAGCGGTCGAGCAGCCGCTCGATCTCGTCGGAGTACCACGAGCGCGTGTGCACGCCGTTGGTGACGTGCGTGATGGGGATCTCGGACTCGGGGATGCCGGGCCAGATCCGCTTCCACATGCGGCGCGACACCCGGCCGTGGAGCTCGCTCACGCCGTTGGCGAACGCCGCGAGCTTGAGCGCGAGCACCGTCATGCAGAAAGGCTCGCGCGCGTCGTTGGGATCCTGGCGGCCCAGGCCGAGGAACTGCTGCATCGAGATGCCCAGGTGGTCGATGTAACGCCGGAAGTAGCTTTCCATCAGCTCCGGCGGGAACATGTCGTTGCCCGCGGGGACCGGCGTGTGGGTCGTGAAGACGGTGGTCGCGCCGACGACCTCGCGGGCCTCCTCGAAGGACAGCCCCTCCTTCTCCCGGAGCAGGCGGATGCGCTCCAGGGCCAGAAACGCGGAATGCCCCTCGTTCATGTGGCAGACCGTGGGCGGCGTGCCGAGCTTGTTGAGCGCGCGGATCCCGCCGATGCCGAGGAGAATCTCCTGGCGGATGCGCATGTCCAAGTCGCCGCCGTACAGATTGGACGTGATCTCGCGGTCGTGCGGCAGGTTGGCATCGATGTTCGTGTCGAGCATGTAGAGCGGCACCCTGCCGACCTGGATGCGCCAGAGCCTGGCCGTCACGGCGCGCTCCGGGAACTCGATCTGCACCGTGAGGGGCTGGGAGTCCTTGTCCAGGACGGCCGACACGGGCATGTGGTAGTAGTCGTTGACGGGGAACGCCTCCTGCTGCCAGCCGTCGCGGTTGAGATACTGCTTGAAGTAGCCGAAACGGTACAGGAGCCCGATGCCGGTCACCGGCAGGCCGAGCTCGCTCGTCGACTTCAGGTGGTCGCCCGAGAGCACTCCGAGGCCGCCCGAGTAGATCGGGAGGCACTCGTGAATGCCGAACTCGAGGGAGAAGTACGCGATCTGGCTGCCGAGGCCCTTGCCGTGCACCTTGTCGTACCAGGTCGCGTACTCCATGTACCGCCGCAGATCCTGGTGCACGCGGTCCAGGTGGCTCAGGAATCCGTCGTCGGACAGGAGCCGCACGAACGTGTCCTGGCGCACCAGCCCGAGCATCTTGATGGGATTGCCCTCGGCCTGCTCCCAGAGATCCCGATCGATGCGCTGGAACAGGGCCATGGCATCGGGGTTCCAGACCCACCACAGGTTGTACGCGATCTCCATGAGAGATCGGAGGCGCTCGGGCACGTTGGGGTTGACGAGGAATTTCTGCACTGCCTTCATGGCGTGATTCTCCTTCGTGCGGCCCCGATGGACGCGGCCCGCGCGACGTGCGGGCCCGGCCGCAAAACGGTCTATGGTACTCCAGTACTATGTATCGGCAAGACGAAAGATCCTGATGACCTTGCTTTGTGCGCGCGGCGCGCCCATGCATCGAAATTTCATGTGAGGCGCCTTTTTCTTCTTGCAGTGGGCGGTCTCTGGGGTAGAATTTTGTTCTTTGAGGGGGGCTGTAGGCGGCCCCCGCCGCGAACTCTCGCTGCGCAGCCTGAGCACGCAGAGGTGAGCGATGCACCTTCTGATCTCGAGCCAATCGCTGAACTCTTTCGGTGATCTCGTCCTCCTGAGGGATCCGCGGGGAAGGTCCGTGTACCGATCGCTGCATCCGGTGCGGGGACCGCAGGGGGCGGGGTTTGCGATTACCGGAAGCTGCTCCCTCCACCAGGTCTTCACGGTGGAGAGGGAGGATGGAATTGCCTTCGTCGATGCGACCGGCGATGCGAACCCCATTCATCGCCAGGGCGATGTGGTCTCCGGCGCCATGACCGCCGCCAGGGCCATGGCCGGCCTCGAGGCGCTGTTCCCGGTCCTCGGCATAACGCGGATGAACATCAAGTTCCGGGCCGTCGCCGCGTACGGCCGCCGCATGCGCCAGCAGCTCGCCCTCTCGTTTCAGGGGTACGAGGACTTCGAGGCGCGCCTGCGCGTCGAGCAGGAGGGCAGAGACGTCGCCGAGGGCGTGATCGCGGGCAAGATCGGCGCCGAGGTCCTGCGGCCGAACGTCGGCAAGTGGCGCGTCAACAAGGACGAGCTCAAGCGCGTCGAGCAGTTCTTCCGCGCCCTCAGGATCGCGCCGGATCTGTATCTGCGAGCCGAGGGCGAGCCGAACTTCGGCTACCCGCGCGCGTTTCTCGCCTCGCTGCCTTCCGGCGAGATGGTGCGCAGGCTCTCCGGCGAGGGCGGTTTCCTCACGAACCTCGACCTGACCTTCCCCGAAGGCATGGCGCCGGGCATCGTCGGCTCGGGATTGCCGGAAGTGGGGCTCCAGCCCGCAAAGGCGCGGCCCAGTTTCTCCAAGGTCCTGACCTGGATCAGGTCCGGCGTCGAGGAGCACTGCAAGGGCTTCGCGCTCGTCTTCAGGCCGGGCGTGCGCGAGGCCGCCGGTTCCGTGGCCGGGTGATGAGGCGTGCGCGACTCCGCACAAGTCGCCCGCGATCTCGGCGAGCGCATTGAAGGCGAGGCCTTCGCCGACCGCGTCATCCGCAGCCTGTATGCAACCGACGCGAGCATCTACCGCCGCCTTCCTCTCTGCGTCGTCAGGGTCAAGTCCATCGATGATGCGGCCGCGGTCGTCGCGTACTGCGCCGAGGAGGGGATCGCGCTCGCGCCGCGCGGCGCGGGCACGGGGCTCGCCGGCGAGAGCCTGACGCGCGGGGTCGTGCTGGATTTCTCCGCGCACCTGCGCGCGATCGGTCCGGTCGAATCCGACGAGGTGTGGGTTCAAGCCGGCGTCGTGCCCGACGTGCTCAATCGCGCCCTCAGGGGCCGGGGTCTGCTCTTCGGCCCCGATCCGGCGACGAGCGACCGCTGCACGGTGGGCGGCATGGTGGGCGTCAACTCCACGGGCGGCCATTCGCTCGTCTACGGCGATACGCGGCGCAGGGTACGGGCTCTGGAAGTCGTGCTCGCCGACGGGTCGGCTGCCGTGCTTGCGCCGGGTCCGGCGCCCGATCCGAATGCCCGCGGCAACGATGGGCTGCTCGGCCGCCTGGCCGCGCTTGCCCGCAGAGCGCAGGCGCGCCCGTTGCCCTTCGGGCCGACGCTCGTGCGCAACCGCCACGGGTATCTCCTCTGGGAAGCGTTGCGCGGGGACCGGCTGGACCCCACGCAGGTGGTCGTGGGCAGCGAAGGCACGCTCGCCGTCGTCGTGCGCGCCAAGCTTGCGCTGGATCCCGTGCCTGCCGCGAAGACCATGCTGCTCATGCAGTTCACCGACAGGATCGCGCCGCTGAGGCTCGTTCGCGAGGCGCTTGCATTCAAGCCCGCGGCGCTCGAGTTCGTCGACGACGTCGTCCTGCGCATGGCACGGGAGATGCCGGCCTTTGCGGGGGCGATCGCGTCCGGCGCGGGGTCGTGGCTGATCGCATCCTTCGAGGGGACGGCGGAGGAGACGCGGGGCGCGTTGCACGCGGCCGCGGCGGCGATGCGCGGGGCGCCGTGCCTGGCGGCGATCGAGGCGATCGAGGATCCGCGGCGCCAGAGCTTCGTCAACGCCGTGCGACAGGCCGCGGTGCCGCTTCTCTTCAGACGCCGCGATGGGTACATCCCGCTTCCCTTCATCGAAGATGCCGCCGTGCCGCCCGAGAGGCTGGGCGAGTACATCGCGGAGGTCGAGGCGATCCTGCGGCGCCACGGACTCGACATGACGTGTTACGGCCACGCGGGGTCGGGCGAGCTTCACGTGCGGCCGTTCATGCGGCCGTGGCAACAGACCGGCCTCATGCCGCGGATCGCCGGGGAAGTGCTCGAGTGCGCGCTGCGTTACGGCGGCACGGCAAGCGGCGAGCACGGCGACGGCCTCCTGCGCAGCTTCTTCGTGCGCAGGCAGTACGGGGAGGAGATGTGGGGCCTGTTCAAGGAGCTCAAGACCGCCTTCGATCCCGCCGGAATCCTGAATCCGGGCAAGAAGGTCGTCGAGGAGCGCGAGCTGCCGCTCGATGACCTCAGGTACCCGCGCGGCGATGCCGTGTTCGGCGCCGCGGTCCGCGCCGAGGAGCTGCACTTCGCCGGAGAGGAGCTGGCGCGCGCGGCGTTCGCCTGCACGGGCTGCGGAAGCTGCCGGACCGTGAAGGAGACCGAGCGCATGTGCCCCGTCTTCAGGGCCGCGGGCGTCGAGGAGGCCTCGCCGCGCGCCAAGCTCAATCTGCTGAGAGAGCTCTCCACGGGGGGCGTCTCGCTCGCCCACGACACGCAGAGGGTGCTCGATCTGTGCCTGTGGTGCCGATCCTGCGGCCGGGAATGCCCGTCGGGCCTCTCCGTCCCCGAGGCGATCATCGAGCTGCGCGGCCGTGCCGCGCGGGCGAACGGCCTCGATGCGGGCGCCCGGGCGGCCGCGGCGATGCCCTCGCTGGCCGGCATCGGGGCCGCGTTCCCGCGCCTTGCGACGTTTCTTCAAGAGCGCGTCCCCGTGCGCGCCCTCATGGAGATGCTGCTGGGCATCGATGCCGGGAAACCGCTTCCGGCGCTCGCGCGCCGGCGGCTCTGCCGCACGCCCGATCGCGAGGCGGCGCCCGTGCCGGCCGGAAAGACCGCCGTGGCGTTCTTCGCCGATCTCTTCGTCGACTGCGTCGCGCCCGAGCTGGGGCGAAAGGCCATCGATGCGCTCTCCAGGGCGGGCTGCGCCGTCGTCATCCCGCGCCAGGAGCCGTGCGGCGTCGTGCCGCTCGTGTACGGGCGGATCGATGCGGCGCGCGCGATCGCCGCGCGCAACGAGGCCGCGCTGCGCCCCTTCGTCGAGGCGGGCTACGCCGTCGTCACGCCGGAGCCGACCGCCGCGCTCATGCTGCGGAACGACTACCCGCGCTTGCTCGGACACGCTTCGCCGGTCTACGAGCGGACGTTCGAGCTCGGCGCGTTTCTGTACGCGCGCTGGCGTGCGGGCGCGTGGGCGCCCGTCGCCGCCGCGCACGCGGGGAAGCTTGCCTACCATCGTCCGTGCCACCTCAAGGAGCTGGAGGGACCGGGCTTCAGGGAGCTCTGCGCCGAGGCGCTGCAGATCGAGCTTGCGCCGCTTCCCGAGAGCTGCTGCGGCATGGCGGGGACCTTCGGCATGCGGCGGAAGCACAGGGATCTGAGCGCCGCGATCGGCGCGGGGTTGATCGCCGCCCTCGAGAACGGGTCGTTCGCGGGCGTCGTCTCCGAATGCGCGAGCTGCCGGCTGCAGCTCGGCGCGGGGAGCGGGCTGCGGGCCCTGCACCCGCTGGAGCTCTTCGCGATTCCGCAGGCTCGTTGAACCGCGGCCTTACAGCCGCGAGCACGGAAGACGAGATAGCCACGAAGACACGAAGGCACGAAGAGACTTCGGCGCATCCCGAGCGCGCGGTGATTCACCGCCGGTCCTTGGTGTCTTCGAGTCTTGGTGGCATCGTCCTTCCGTTTTCCCCGGATGCGGGGGGCATCTGCGCGGGTGGAAGACGAGATAGCCACGAAGTCACGAAGGCACGAAGAGACTTCGGCGCATCCCGGGCGCGCGGTGATTCACCGCCGGTTCTTGGTGTCTTCGAGTCTCGGTGGCATCGTCCTTCCGTCCTATTCAATGCTTTACCGCGCTCCGGTGTTCTCACGTACGAGCGAGAAGACGGCTCGCGCCTGAACCCGACACGCTGGGTGCTTCGCCACCTCCTGCAACCCCCCGGCCCCCTTCGGGAGAAGGGGGCGGACGCCGATCCTTGCCTCGGCCCTGGTTGCTGCGTATACTCCGTGGGTCACGTAGCAGGCCCATGTGCTCGAGGAGACTATGCGGCGGCGCGCGCGCAGAACAGGTCATATCCGCCTTGTGAACCTCGCGGCCGGATTCCATCCGCGCGCCGCGCGTTGCGCGCCGGAGGGCGATCGCACGGCGCCGGTTGCGCGGCCGCCCGCGGGCACGGGATTCGCGTTGCGCGCGTCCGTGGGAGCGCTTCTTCTCTCGCTGGGCTCCTCGGCCGCCGAGTCCGATGCCGCGCCGTGGACCGTCGAACGCTGCGATGCGCGGGTGCTTGAGGCCGAGCTCCTGTTCAGCGCGGAAGGGTCATTCGAGTTCGGCGTCGAGGACGGCGAGGCGGGCGTGCTCCACCGTGTCGCGCCCGCAGCGCCTGCGCCGCGCGAAGCACGTTTCGTGCTCACGCCGATCCTCGGGAGGCGGCTGCCCGCGTCGCCCTTGATCGTATTCGCGCGCGGCGGCGGGCCCACGCTCTTGTGCTCCGTCGCGTTCGATCTGCCCGAGGACTGGGCCCCGTTTGCGTGCGGGCGCGCTCCGGGGGCGGGGCTCGCGACGATCAGGAAGCACGCGCTCGATGTGCCCGGCGGGTCCGAGCGCGCGCTGCTCGGCGGGGCCGCCGTGCGGCCGGATGCGGTCGCGCGCACGGGATGGTCGGGAGGGGATGCGTGGACCGCCCTCGGACAGTGCGCGGCGGATCTCGAGCGCACGACGGCGCTTTCTCCCGCCGTGTGCGTGGGCGCGGCCGGTCCGGTGTTCGCGTGGTCGGCACAGCCGGCGTCCGCGGCGCCGGGCGTGTGGGTCGCGTCGGCGGCGGGACGCTGCACGCAGCTTGCCGCCGACGGCTGCTTTCCGTGCCTCGCCTCCTCGGGCCGGACGGTTGTTTGCGTGTGGTCGACCGGCGACAGGGTGTTCGCGGCAACCAGCGGGGACGGCGGCACGACCTGGGAATCGGCGCGGGCGGTCGCGGGCTCGCGCGCGATCGCGCGCACGGCCG
>JBFZCA010000347.1:0-23808 GCA_041308205.1 Planctomycetota bacterium
GGCCGTGCCGCCGCCCGCGGATCCGGCGGTCGCCCGCGGCGCGGAAGGCTCGGCGTCCGGTGCGGGCGCGGCTCCGCCGCCCGTGGCCAGAATGTACACGAAGTAGCAGATGCACACCACGAACACGAGCAGACCGACGACGCCGGCCACCATCTGATTCGTGGAGAGACTCTGCGCGGCCGGACGGCGCTCGTGAGCGACCGCCGGACGTTCCTCCGCGGCTCTCGTGCGCCGCGGCGCGGTTTTCGCCGGAGCGCCCCTGCCGCCCGCGCGCGCGGCGACGGCCCGCGTGATCTTGGCGCAGGTGGCCTCGTCCATGAGCCCGCGCTGGAGAAACAGCTCGCGCACATCGCCCCCGCCGGCGTCGCGCAGCACGGCGCTGGCATCGGCGGCGCTGACGAGATTGTTGTGCACCGCCATCTTGCAGAAAAGGACGTTCTCTTCCTTTGTCATGACCGTTCCTCGTGCACCTGGCGCGTTCGATGCGCCTCCGGGGCGGCGCGCCTACGAGCAGCTCTCCACGCACTCGACGCTGTCGGGCGTGGGGTCGACGCCCGGCGTCGCGAACGGGTCGGGCGGCCGAGGCCCCTCGGTGAACAGGTACCTCAAGAGATAAATCGCGTCGGCGATATCCACGCTGTCGGAATCATTGGAGTTCAACGCATCGAGGCACTTGACGTCTCTCTCCGAGAAGAGGTAGCCGAGAATGACGATCGCGTCGGCGATGTCCCACAAGCCATCGCAGTTTGCATCGCCGCGCCGGAACGTCGCCCCTCCGCCGCCGCAGTCGTAGGCCTGGGCCAGGCTGACGCTGCCGCCCGTCGTGAACACCATGAGGCCGAGCCACGTGGTGCTGGCGCCGCAGAGCGGGACGTGGCACGTGAAGACCTCGCCGCTCATGACGTCGAGGCCGTCGACCGGATTGCCGCCCAGGAGCACCGTCATGTCGCCGGCATCGGTGAAGCCGGTTCCCACCACGATGATGTCGACATCGCCGCCGCCCGCCGACGGCATCACCGACTCGATCGTCGGAACGCCCACGTACGCGAACCCGCCGACCAAGCTTCCGCTCCCCACGTCGTTGGTCGCCACGACGTCGACGGGCCCGGCGGCATGCGCGGGCGCGTTGCCGATGATCGTGGTCGCATTCACGAACGTCCTGTTCAGCAGGGCCAGGCCGCCGATCGTCACGGTCGTTGCCGCATCGAACTGCTCGCCTATGATCGTCACGGGTGTGCCGCCCGCGATGGTGCCCCACGGGGGCGCCACTTCCGCGACGATGGGCTCGATGCCGAAGTACGTGAAGCCGTTGTCCAGCGTGTCGACGCCGCAGGAGTTGCTCACGACCACGTCGACGACGCCGACCGCATGCGCGCGCGTCGTTCCCGTGATCGTCGTCGAATTCACCACCGTCTTGTTGAGCAGGGCCAGGTCGCCGACGGTCGCCGCCGTCGTCGCGTTGAAGTACTGGCCCGTGATCGTCACCGCCGTGCCCCCGTCCTTCGAGCCGCGGGTCGGGGAGATGCTCGCCACGATCGGCGCCACCGAGACGCTCACCGTGCCGTCGGTCAGCGCCGGCGCCACGCTCTTGGAGATGACGCCGGCCTCAACGACGGTGAAGACGGCGTCGATGACGGGGCTGCCGACGTCGGTGCGAAGGTCGAGCGTGTACGTGTCGCCGCACAGCGCCGTCGCCTTGACATCGAAGTACAGGGCGCAGGCGAACTGCGCCGTGCCGGCGGCAAGCGTGTGCTCGTCGTACGGTTCGTTGACATCGAGCACGATGGCCGCGCCGCAGTAGTCCGTGCCGCTGAGCACCTGAAAGTACTCGGGTGCCGCGGCGCCGGTGAATACCGTATCCGCGAGGCTCGCCTGTTTGAACGTGAGGCCGGCCGTCGGGTACTTGACCGCAAACGACATGGCGTAGATCGGCGCGGAGTGGTCGATCAGCACCCTGACGAGCACGTTCGTCTGGCCCGGCGTCGCCGTCACGCTCTCGATGCGTATCGTATCGGCAGCGCCCGCCGCAACCGCCCAGACGGCGGTGACAACCGCACACAACTTCCTTCGCATGTGAACCTCGTCTCTCCGTGCGCGCCGCGCATGCAGCCCCGCCCCATGCGTGTTGAACGCCACTCCTTCAATGATACGGGCCGACGGCGGCCAGTTCAACCTGCCGCGCGGCGCATCGGGACCGCGCGCGCCCTCATTTCGGCGCCAGAAACGGCGCCTCGCGCGCATCCGCCAGGGTCACCACCGCGGATTCGCGCACGAGCGCGCCCTGCCGCTCGCGCACGACCTCCAGTTCGATCGTCTGCCCCGGCGCCCGCCCGCGGACCGCCCGCACGAAATCCTCCCGGAACCGGCACGGCCGGCCGTTCAGGCCCACGATCAACTCGCCGCCGGCCATGCCCGCCTTGTCGCAAGCTCCGCCCTTCAGAACCCTGCACACGAGAAGCCCCTCGGCGGCGAAATCGGAAAACCGCTTCACGGTCGCCGGCGGGAGCTCCCAGAGCTCATCGCAGGCCGCGCCGATATCCCCCCGCGCCGGCGTCTCGACGGGCCGCTCCGCCATGGGGCGCAGCAGCCGTCCCGGCACGACGAAGGCGACGCCGCAGAACGCGCCGTTCAGCGCGATGCCGCCCGACTGCAGTCCGACGACGCGGCCCTCGCCATCGAGCCACGGCCCGCCCGACGTGCCCTGCGCCGTCATCGCATCCACGTAGAAGACCTCGACGTACGTCTTGAGCTCCGGATTGTACTCGAACGAGGATTCGGCGCGCGCGACGGTGCCCGCGAGGACGAGGCGGCGGCGATACAGCGCCGTTCCCGCGAGCCTGAGCGCGGCGCCCACGCGCGGCGTTTCCGCCGCGAGCTTCAGGCACGGACTCCCGCCGGGGCCGAGACCTTCGACCGCGAGGACGGCCGTATCGGCGCCCGCATCCATGCCCGCGAGCGCGGCGCGCAGCCTGCGGCCATCGTTGAGAAGCACTTCGATGCTCTTGCCCGCCGCGACGCCGTGCGCGCACGTGAGGCACCGCCCGCCGGGATCGACGAAGAACCCCGAACACGCCACGTGTCCATCGACGAGCACCTCGCACACGGCCGCGTGGAACGCGCTCCCGGGGACCTCCCCGCCGCGCAGCGCCGCGGCCGCGACGATCGACAGGAGCGCGCTCGCCGCGCCGGGACGGAGCAGCCGTACACGTACGCTTTGCATGAGGCACCCTCGCAACGCCGAGCCCGCGGCATGCCCCCGGCGGGGACCGCGCCCCGGACCGGTGGAGCGAAACGCGAGAACCGATTATGGAGCGCCCGCGAACCACGGTCAAGGAAACGCGCCTCATGAAGAAGCCGCAATCGCCGGGTCGTCGCGCCGCGGTCCAAAAACTTGAAGCGGTCCCTGCGACCCCCTACAATTGAGTCTCTGGGCGCGAGCCAGGGCGTCGGCGTACGGCCGCAGCCGGAATCCGGCAGCGCGCGGGCACGTCCGATGCGGCTGCAGCATGCGAGAGGACTTCTTTTTCCGGCGAGCGAGGATGGCTCCCCCCCGACACGACAACGGCCCAAGGAGAATGGCAATGCAGCGTGTGATAGCGGCATTTCTGCTCTGGTGCTCCCCTGCCTATGCGCTCGTCATCTCGGAGATCATGTACAACCAGCCCCCGACGCCCGATGATCCCGAGGGAATCGCCGAGAACCTGGAGTTCATCGAGCTGTACAACGAGATCGCCGTGCCCGCCGATCTCTCGGGGTACCGCTTCACGCAGGGCATTCACTACCAGTTCCCCACGGGCTTCAGGGCCGACGGCAAGCCGCTCGCATCCCTCGGGCGCGGCGAGTACCTGGTGCTGGCGTCCGATGCCGCCGCCTTCGAGGCCAAGTACGGGTTCGCGCCCTTCGGCCAGTACTACGGCAGCCTGAGCAACGGCGGGGACACGATCGTCCTGGAGAACGACGCGGGCGATCCCTACGATGCCGCCGACCCCCTCAACACGCTCGGCCGGCGCGAGGGCGCCTACGAGATCGCGTTCGACTACGATGACGAGGGTTCGTGGCCCACGGCCTGCGACGGAACCGGCCACACGCTCTGTCTGATCAGTCCCTTCGGCGATCAGGGCGACTCCGACAACTGGACCGCAAGCCCGCGCCTCTGGGGCACGCCCGGCCAGTCGAACGGCCTCGAGGACTCCTGGAGCGAGGCCGAGATCTTCGCAAGCGGGAGCACCGGCTGGAAGTACCTGAAGGGCACCGCCGAACCGCCGAGCACGTGGAAGGACCGCACCTTCGACGCGAGCGCGTGGACCGACGGGCGAACGCCGATCGGCTACGGCGAGACGATCATCGCGACCGTGCTCGGCGACATGCTGAACGGGTATTACAGCTTCTACGCGCGCCGCCCCTTCTCGCTCGCCAGCCCGGCGAGCATCCAGAACCTCGTCCTGTACGTCAACACGGACGACGGCTTCGTCGCCTATCTCAACGGCGTCGAGGTCGCCCGCTACAACGTCGCGGGCACCCCTCCCGCGTACAACACGGCCGCCGCCAGCTCGACCGAGCCGGCGGGGCTGACGGCGTACGACATCACGTCCTTCAAGGATCGGCTCATCGCCGGCACGAACGTCATCGCGATCCAGACCCACAACGCCGGCCTCTCGAGCTCCGATGCCGTCATGGACGCGCGCCTCGCGAGCCGCACGTTCATCCCCGGCGGCGTCCCGGCGACATCGATCACGATCAACGAGGCGCGCTTCCTCACCGACGGCAACCGCTTCATCGAGCTCTATAACAGGGGCGCGAGCCCCGTGGATCTGACCGGCTACTACCTCTCGAGCGATCCGAACGACCTCGCGGCGCATGCGCTCGCGGGCACGATCGCGGCCGGCGGGTACCTCGCCGTCGACGAGAACGACAACCTGAACCTCGCGCTCGAGTACGATGAGCCGCCGCCGCCGCCGCCCGAGGTCGACCGCGGGAGGCTGCGGATCTTCCTGACGTACATTCCCGACCCCGGCGATCCGAGCCGCAACGCCGTCGTGCTCGCCGAACAGTTCGAGGGCGACATGCCGTACGACTGGAGCATCGGCCGCGTGCCCGCGGGCGATACGGGCGCCTGGTACCGCATGTCGGTCCCGAGCCGCGGCGCGGCCAACACGCTGGCGCCCGGCGATGTCACGACCGGCATCGTCATCAACGAGATCATGTTCCATCCGTTCCGGGAGGACGATCCCTATTCGACCGCCGACGACCTCTTCTACGGGTCGAATCTCGAGTACGTCGAGCTTCACAACAAGGGCGCGGTTCCGGTCGATCTGTCCGGCTGGCGGTTCTCGCAGGGCATCTCCTACACGTTCGCCGAGGGCACGACGATGGAGCCCGGCGGCTATCTCGTCATCGCCAAGAACCCCGGCCGCATCATGTCCGTCTACGCAATCGCCAACGTGCTCGGCCCGTATACCGGCGTCCTTGCCAACGGCGGCGAGCGCGTGCGCCTGAAGGACGCCCACAACAACACGGCCGACGAGGTCAGGTACTACGACTCCGGGCGCTGGGACAAGTGGGCCGACGGGCTCGGCTCGAGCCTGGAGCTGATCGACCCGGACCAGGACAACAGCCTCCCGGGCGCCTGGACGGGGAGCGACGATTCGGGCGAGTCGGCGTGGGTCACGGTCACGTACTCCGGCACGCACAACCAGTTCTGGACGGGCGAGAGCGAGCTCCACATGCATCTCATGGGCAAGGGCGAGATGCTCATCGACGACATCCAGATGTGCACCGACTCCGCCTTCGCCACGACGAACCTCGCCAAGGGCAGCGGCTTCAACGTCGCAACCGACTACACCGCGAACTGGATCAAGACGGGCGACACGGGCGGCAACCACATCGACACCCACTGGACGAACGAGGACGCCTACAGCGGCACGGGCTGCCTCAAGGTCGTGGCGAGCGGCCGCGGCGACAGCGGCTTCAACCGCCTCGAGTGCGACACGACGGTGGCGCTCTCGACGCGCACGTACTACCTACGCTACCGGGCCAAGTGGCTGCGCGGCTACAACGTCTTCATGACGCGCACGCACGGCCACGGCTGCGCCCGGTCGTCCGTGATCCAGATGCCCGACACGCTCGGCACGCCGGGCGCCCGGAACAGCGCCTACGCCGCCAACATGGGCCCCGTGTACGGCAGGCTGCGCCAGACACCCGCCGTGCCGAACGGCGGCGAGCCCGTGACGGTCACGGTCGAGATCAGCGACTCGGACGGCGTCGCCTCGGCAATGATCAAGCACCGCCTCGACACCGTCACGTCCTACAGCCAGACGGCCATGAACGACCTCGGGACGGGGAGCGACGGCGTCGCCGGCGATGGCATCTGGACCGGCGTCATCCCCGGCCAGGCGGCCGGTTCCATCGTCGAGTTCTACGTCGAGGCGGCGGACGCCGGCGCGCGCGTGACGCAGTGGCCCCCGCTCCCCCCCGCGGGCTCCCCCGCCACGGTGCTGAAGGACCTGGCGATCTACCGGGTCGGCGACCGGCAGACCCCGGGCGCGCGGCCCATGTACCGCATCACGCTGACGCGCGATGCGCAGGCGGCGCTCCAGGCGCGCCGCACCCTGAGCAACCACCTCGTGCCGTGCTCGTTCGTGCTCAACGAAAAGGAGATCTTCTACAACTGCGGGCAGCGCTTCCGCGGCAGCCCCTTCATCCGCGGCGGCGGCATCGGCGGCTTCACGTGGTCGGGCATCCGGATTCGCTTCCCCTCCGACCACCGCATGGGCGGCGTCTTCCGCGAGATGAACCTGGACGGCGGCGGCGGGAGCACGAGCCTCCACGACATCTCCGCCTACTACCTGGAGCGCAAGCTGATCGGCGCCACGCCGGGCGTTTACGGCGCCTTCAGTTGGAGCTCGTTCGTCGACGTGCGCTACCTGGCGGGCACGACGGGCAACAACTACGTCTGCGAGCACAACCAGAAGGTGGACGCCGACTACCTCGCCAACTGGTACGCGGGCCGCGACATGGGCACGCTCCACAAGGTCGATGACTGGTTCGAGTTCGACGATGGGGGCGGCTTCGGCAACCGCCAGGCGGACTTCAGGTACACGAGCGCCAACAAGGAGGACCACTACCGCCAGAACTACAAGCTCAGGTCGCGCGAGAAGGACGATGAGTTCAGCGAGCTCATGGATGTCACGTACGGGATCACCACGCTGTTCGATGCCAACCTGGATGCGCGCATGGCGGAGCTCATGGACGTGCGGCAGTGGAACAACGTGCTGTCGGTGCGCTTCTTCATCGACGACTGGGACACCCTGGGCGCGAGCCGCGGCAAGAACGCGTACATCTACTTCCCGAGCGGCGACCTGCCGGGGCGGCGCTGGCAGCTCATCCCGTGGGATTCGGATCTGACGTTCAGCAACACGAGCGCGACGATCTACCCGACCAGCGCGTTCCCGCAGATGGTCAAGCTGTGGGCCCGGCCGTGGGTGAAACGCCAGATCAACGCGGACTACCGCTACCTGATCACCGAGGTCCTGCCGATGAACAGGTATCAGGTGTGGCTGGATTGGGTCGCGGACTCATCCGGCCTTTCGCGGCAGAGCCTCGGAACCTGGTGCCAGACGCGCGCCGCCACCGTGCTCGCGCAGTTGCCCGCGGACGCGAGCTGGCCGTTCGACATCACATCGCCGCGCGGCAACCCGTACGTGAGCAACACGGCGACGATCCTGGTCCAGGGCCAGGCGCCCGCCAACGTCGACCGCATCATCGCCGGCGGCGTGGAGATCACGTCGCAGCTCGTGTGGACCAACACCATCGCGACGCAGTGGCAGTACGGGCCGATCACGCTCCAGGCGGGCCTCAACGAGATCCCGTTCGAGGCCGTAACCCGCACGGGCGCGCCCATAGCCACGAAGACGCTCCGCGTCCTGTACACGACCGAGGAGCCGCCGCGCATTACATCCGTGTATCCCGACGAGGGCATCACGATCGGCGGCGAGACCGTCACGATCCTCGGCACCAACTTCCAGGACGGCATCGCCGTGATGTTCGGCGCGACGCCGGCGGCGGACATGCTGCGCATCAGCGAAACCGAGCTGCGGGCCACGACGCCGGCGCACGCGGCCGGCGTGACGTTCGTCACCGTGACCAACCCCGACAACCTGCCCGGGTTCTTCGAGCCGTTCACGTTCATTCCGATTCCCGCGCCGTCCATCGCCTACATCGAGCCCGCCCTCGGCTACACGGGCGGCGGCACGCGCGTCAAGATCCGCGGCAATTACTTCCAGACCGGCATCCGGGTGTATTTCGGCGGCACGCAGGCATCCGCGGTCTCGTACCACGGGTTCAAGGAAATCGATGCGGTCACGCCCGCGCACGCCGCCGGGGCCGTCGCCGTCAGGGTGCTCAACACCGACAGCCAGGAATTCACGCTCGCGGGCGCGTTCACCTACGTCGTCGACCCCGCGCCCTCGATCGCATCCATCGCGCCCGACGAGGGCCCGCGGAGCGGCAACACGCTGGTCGCGATCACCGGCGGGAGCTTCAAGGCAGGCGCAACCATCTGGTTCGGCGCGAGCCCGGCGACGCAGGTCTCGTTCGTGTCGTCCGGCGAGCTCAGATGCCGGACGCCGGTCGAAACGGAGGGCGAGACCTTCGTTGCCGTGCGCGTCGAGAACCCCGACGGCCAGCTCGCATGGGTCCCGAGCGGTTTCCGGTACGTGAGCGGCGTCGTGTCGTGCGAGAAGGGCGATGCCAACGGCGACGGGCTGATAAACGTCGCCGATGCGATCGCGATCCTGGAAGGCCTCTTCCGGGGAGGCGACAGCCTGCTCTGCGAGCGCGCGGCCGACATGAACCTCGACGAGCGTCTGGACATCGGCGACGCGATCGCGCTCCTGGGATACTTGTTTCCGTAGCGCAGTCGTCCGCCGCAAGAACGGAAGGAAATGCCGCGAAGACTCGGCGGATCCGCCACGAAGGCACAAGGACGCCGCGCCGCGCGCCGTTCCCCACGGCGGGGCAGGTTATGCGGCGCCAGGTGACGATTCCGCGGTTTTCGCCGCCATCGTCCCGTCTTCGTGCGTTCGTGCCCTCGCGGCCATTCTCGTCTTCCGTCCTCGCGCCTTTGTGCCTTCGCGGCATATCTCCTGTAGCTTGCAGCGGCCGCGGCGGGGTATACTTACCTGATCGTTCGCGCCGGGGAGTCGCCGTCCGCGAACCGCCGGCTGTCCGCAACCAGGTGCGCCATGCCAGAAGACGTACCGTTCGAAAACCAGAAGCCGTCCGAAGGGCACCAGGAGACGACGCGCGAGCTCCAGCGTCAGGAGCGGCGCGATCTCGAGCGCCAGGCGACGCGTTTCCTCAAGCGCCTCCAGTTGCCGGCGCGCATTCTGGATGAATTCCAGCGCCTCAAGAACTTCCTCCTGTACGAGCGCCGCAAGGGCGAGTCCTGCAGCGTCCTCGCCGTGACGAGCGCGTGGGCGGGCGAGGGCGTGTCCTTCGTCGCGTTTCACACCGCGGTGTCGCTCGCCAAGGGCCTCGAGAACTCGGTGCTGCTCGTCGACGCGAATTTCCGGAATCCATCGCTTCACCGCCTCTTCAACCACGACAACCGCACGGGCTTCTCGGACGTGCTCTCCGGCAGCGTGGACATCCACGGCGCCATCAGGCCGAGCTACATGCCCTACCTCGCGTTCCTCCCCACCGGCAGCCCCTTCGCGGACCCCGCGCCCTATTTCCGCTCCGACAAGTTCGAGTTGTTCATCAAGACGGCGCGGGCCCGATTCGACTACGTGATCCTGGACACGCCGCCCGTGTCGCATTACGCCGACTGCCTGGTCATCGGCCCGCGCGTGGACCACGTCATCCTCGTCGTCCGCGCCCACAGGACGAAGAAGCAGATCGTCGTGCACGCCAAGGAGCAGATCATCAAGCACGGGGGCAGGATCAAGGGCGTGGTGCTCAACCGGCGCCGCTTCTTCATTCCGGAGTTCATCTACAAACGGTTGTAGCGGCCGCCGGCCCGCGGTACGATGGCGCGCGGCCGGAACGCCCGCGGGCGCGGGTGACGGCCGCGCATGTGTTGCCGGTGCCATCCGTGGCCACGCCGAAAGCGAACGACCCCAATTTCTACGCCGCCGTCGCGCTCCTGCTTGCGCTGGTCGCGCTCTCGTACCTGAGCCGCGCCGCGGCCCTCACTCCCCCCACGGCGAAGCTCGTCCGCGTCATCCAGGGCGCGCTCATCGTCCTCACCTGCATCCTCCTCGCGTTGAGCCTGCGCGCGCATCTGCGCAAGGCGCCCCCCGCGGCCGCCGCCAAGCCGGCGGGCAAGGGGCTGCGCTCGCCCTTCCCCAAGAGCTGAGCGGGCGGCGCGCCGGCCCCTATTCTCCGCAGGTCAGCGCGTCGGGCGTCGGATCCGCCCCCTTCGCCGGGAACGGCGCGGGCGGCGCAGCGCCCCCGCCGTAGAGGTACGCGAGCGCGAACACCGCATCGGCGACGTCCAGGACGCCGCTGTCGTTGACATCGCAGGCATCGAGACACGGCGCGGGGCGCCCCCGGAAGAGATGCAGGAGCACGAAGACGGCGTCGGAAAGATCGAGCCGGCCGTCCCCGTTGGCATCGCCGCGCACGAACACGGGATCGGCCGTCCCGACCCCCAGCGCGCCCATGTCGGTGCCATCCTTGCCCGTGCCGAGGCACGGGCTGCCGGGCAGCAGCCGGAAGTCGTTGGCGGAGTCGTCGACGAAGCCGGGGTCCTCGCGGATGTTGCCGGTCCCCGGCCACACGGCCTCGCCGCCCGCATCGGAGAAGGTGAGCACGAAGGATGACAGCGCGTCGGTCATCACGTCGTCGCGGTTGCCCCACGCGATGCAACTGTCGAACGTCCCGTCGCCGCCCTCGCCCGTCCCGGTCTTCGACACGACGAGGAAGCCCTCCTGGCAACCCGCGATCGTGTTGTGGTCGCCGGCGACGACGGCATCATCCTTCACCGCGATGCCGGTGCCGCTCCGCGCGATGACGTTGCCGCTGACGACCGTCGGCCCGAGCGTCCCCTGTATCTCGCACGACACGGCCTTGTCGCCGACGCCGATGATGACGTTGCCGGCGATGCTGCAGGTCGCGCCGCCGAGGTCGATGCCGTCGTCCATGCCGTTCGCGATCAGGCAGTTCTCGATGCGGCACGGACCGGCGCCCTCCCCGTCGAAATCGATCGCATCCTTGTCGCCGATCATGCCGCTGAATCTGCAGCCCGAGACGAGCACCTGCGAGTTCGTCGTGTGCACGGCCTCGTAGATCTCCTCGAACTCGCAGTCGCGGATCTCGACCCTGGCATCGACGGCGTCGACGGCGTTGTCGGGAATGTCCTCGAAGCGGCACGATTCCAGGAGCAGCCGCGCGTTGTCCGGCGACACGCAGCCCGTGAAGTCGGCGTTCCTCACGCCGCGGCGGAACGTGCACCACCGCAGGCGGTGCACCGGGTCGGCGTCGCGGATGCCGGTGTCCCGCATGCCGATACCCGCCCACGGGTCGTCGCACCGGGCGCCGAGGAAGAGGATCGGCTCGGCCTGCGTGCCGGCCGCATCGATGCGCCCGAGGACGACGAGCGATGCGCCGCCCGCGGCGAGCACGGTCACGCCGGGCTCGATCGCGAGCGTGCGGCCCGCGGGCACGGTCAGCCCCGCGCCCGCGAGGTAGTACGGGCCGCCGTCCCTGGTGAGCGTCAGGTCGGCGGCGAGGGTCCCCTGCAGCGTCTGCATCGCGGTCAGGCGGCGGACCGTGAACGAGTATGCGTCGACGACCGCGTCGTCCTCATCGAACGCGCGCACCGTGACGGTGTTGACGCCCGGCGCAAGGGCCGCGCTGCCGGTCCACGCCCCCGTCAGGTAGTCGTAGCCCGCCGGCGCGCCCGCGATGTCCACGCGGCGCGTGCGGACGACCGGCGCCGTGCCGCGGAACACGCCGGTCGCGCTCGTCACGAGGCACACCGCGCCGCAGCCGCCGCCCACGCCGCCCTCTCCCGCGAAGAGCTCAGGCACGAGCGACGCATCGCTGCTGTCGATCCTCTGGTTGAGCCCCACGATCGCCAGCACGTTCTCCCCGGTCCGGAGAATGCCGAGGGCGGCGGACACGTCAATGGTCTCGGGCGTTCCCGCCTCGCGCGAGTTGGTCGCCGTCCACGTCGAGAGCGGCGTTCCCGCCGGCGCGTTGCGGGCGGCGATGCGCTGCCCGTTGAGATACGCCGCGAAGCCGTCGTCGTAATCGATCCTGAGCTCCAGCGCGTGCACCGCCGCGACATCCGACAGCGTGAAGGCCTTGCGCACGAACACCGTCGTGTACCCGTTGTACATGTCGTCGAGCTCCGTGGCGTCGTCTTCATCGCCGAACCCGAAGCCGCTCGGCCCCTGGAGCCACGACGCATCGTCGAACCCGACCTGCGTCCAGCGAAGATCGCCGTCGCTCGGCTCTGCCGTGCCCTTGAAGTAGCGCCACAGCTCGCCCTTCGCGATGAGCGCCTGCGCCGAGGCCTCGTCCAGGCCCCCGCGCACGCGACGCGGCACGTGCTCGTAGAGCCACCCCATGCGCGCGGTCCAGTACGAGTCGACGGCGTCCCGCTCGGCGAACGTGTACTGGGGATTGATCAGCGCGAGGCGCGCGCGACACTCCTGGCGCGAGAATGCCCCGTCCATCAGCTTCTCGAGCCATGCGTGATAGCCGGGCGCGAAGGCCGGGTGTCTCAGGAAGCGCCGGATCGAGGCCACCGTGGGGCGAAAGAGCTGCTCGGTCGCGGAGTAGAAGCACGTGTCGAAATCCCATGGAATCAGCACGGCCTTGCCATCGCGCTGCCTGAAGTAGATGAAGTAGTCGTCGCCCTTGTCCTTGGCTATGTTGCCCTCGTTGTTGCTCAGGCAGGCCTGCGCGGCGAAGAAGAGCAGCCATTCCTCGACGTCGACGAGCGGCGCGACGGCGGCCGCGAACTCCGCATCCGGCGTGCGCGCCGGATCGAGCACATCGCAGAGCGCGATGATCTTCTCGTAGGTCTCGTTCGCCCAGTCGCCGTTGACGCGCTCGTACAACGGCCGGTACGAGTCCGGGGACGTTCCAAGGTAGGTGAAGTCGGCGCTCTGACCGAGGTCATCGACTTCCAGTCCGCGGTACAGCTCGCCGTCATCCTCTCCGAAGTTGCGCGTGCAGAAGTCATCGTCCACGGCCTCGACGCGCAGGTAGCGATTGTCCCACTCGCCGTGGATCCAGAGGTTCACCATCCATTCCTGCGAATACGGCAGGCCCGCGCGCGTGAAGATGTCCATGGCGAGGTGCTGCTTCTGCGTGCTCTGCCGGTTGAGGTTGAGCAGCTTGATGCCGCGCATGCGCTCCGCATCGCTGAAAGCGATGCGGTAGTTCTTGATCGTCGCGTCACGCGAGCCCGCGCCGCGGTACCTGATGCCGGCGTTGTAGCGGATGGCGCCATCGTCGCCGATGAAGGTCGCGTCGAGCAGGACGTCGCTGCCCTCATCCCGCGTCGTCAGCGTCAGCCAGGCGGCCTCGGTCATGAGCACGCGGTAGCAGACGGCGTCGTTCGCCGGCGGCGGGTCGTTATCGACGAGGAACAGGAAGTCCCTGCCGGCGCCGGGCGCATCGGTCACGACGCCGGCCGTATCGCCGTCATCCGCGACAACGTGGAAGGCGACGAGCGCGTTGTCGGCGAACGGGCCGATCAGGACGGCATACCTGCCGTCGCCTGCCGCATCGTCGCCGCCCGTGCCGTCATCGCGCATGGGCGCCGCGATCGCGGCGCCGGCGTTCACCCGGTACCTGAGCTCGACCGACGCCACGGCGTCGCTGTCGACCACCCGGCACGTCACGAGCACGCGCTCGATCGATCTCGGCACCGGCGGGTCGTGGCGCGGCTCGAGAACGAGCGGCGCGATCGCACGGTCGGCCGGCGCGACGCCCGGCGTGCCGCCGGCGACCGCCTCCCAGGCGGCGGCGCAATCGTTGTCCGTCCTCCGGCTCGTCCGCAGGCACAGGACCGCGCCGCCGCCGTCGGCTTCCGGCGGCCAGAACCCGTCGTCGGCGTAGGAAACGGCGTCGATGACGTTGTACCACGCGTCCCGCAGAATGAGCTTTTCGCGCGAGTTGAGGAGCACGCCGTCGAAGTCGCCGATCACGGCATCCGGAGGCACCGCGGGGCGGTCGGCCCTGAAGCGCGCGGCATCGCCGGCGATGACGAGCTCGGCGCCGGGCTCGAGGATCGTCCCCTCCGCGAACGCGAAGTGAATGCCCTTGGTGAAGCGCCACCCCCCGAGGTCGATGGCAAACGCCGCGCGATTGGCGATCGCCGCGTACTGGAGGCCGAGCGGCTCCGCGGGCGGCGCGCCCGTGTGCGCGGGGTGGTACATGATCTCGCTTATGTACACATCGTCGCGTGCGGGCGACACGTTCGCGGCGTTCCACGTCGCCTCGGCGAAGGAAGCCACGTTGTCGTCCCCGTCCGGGAAGCGCCCGAAGCTCTGCGCCGCGGCGGCAAAGCGGGGCTCGCACGTGTCGATGATCGTTCGGCCGTCGGCGTGGAGCAGCACATAGACATCCGCGCCGTACGGCGGCTCGAAGGCAAGCGGCACGGTGACGAACGCGTCCACGACCGCGGGCGCGAACGTCTGGCGGACGGCCATGCCGGCGCCGCGCGCGAGAATGCAGCCGCCGAGCGCGAAGGGCTCGGGGCCCGTGCGGACGATCTCGACCCAGTACGTCGCGCCGATGCGCGCAACCTCGTTGATGCGCACCGGACGCACGGCCGCCGCGCCCGCCGAATTCGCCGCGCCGGGCGTGCCGCCCGCGTACGCGCTCGCCTGCCACGACCAGGCGAAGTCGTTGTCCAGCCGGGCGCTGCGGAGCTCGAGCGCCGCGCCCTCGCCGTCGGGCATGCCCGGCCAGGGCTCGTCATCGTCGTAGTGGACAAAGTCGATGCGCACGCCGTCGGGCCTGCGGAGGCCGAGGACGGCGCCGTCGTTGTCCAGTTCCCCGTCCCAGGGGCCGTACGCGCCCGCAACGCCCATCGCGGCCGCGAGGTAGGCAGGGTCGGCCGCGACGACGGCGAATGCGCCGGGGGCGAGCGTCACCCCCGCGGGAAACACGTAGTCGATGCCGCCTTCGAGGGCCCAGCCGGACACGTCGGCGTGGTCCGTGCCGCCGTTGAGAAGCTCGACGAATTCGAGGCGCGGCTCCCCGCCGAGGGGATGGTAGTGGATCTCGTTGAGCACGACACCGAAATCGCCGCCGGCAAGCCGGCAGCCGATCGCCAGAAAGAACAGCGCCAACCTGGTCACGCGACCTCCTCCCGATCCTCGGATGCGGCGGGGGCGGGGAGCCGCCGCGCGGAACGAGCCGAACGCGCACGAACGTGTATCATCCATCGATGATATGGCTCGGGAGCACGGGATTCAATCTGCGGGCGGGCGGCCGGGCGCGCCGAAAAAAAAACCGCCCGGAGGCGGTTCGTCGTTTGGAGCGGGCGATGAGGCTCGAACTCACGACAACCACGTTGGCAACGTGGGACTCTACCACTGAGTTACGCCCGCATGGCAGCTCTCTATGGTACTATCGGCTCCGGCCTTGTCAATCCTCCTCTTCGGCCCCGGATGCGGGCCGGACCGCCGGCGGATTGGGGGGTCCCCGGCTTCATGCCCCCACGGATCGGGGGCGGCGCGCCGCGGCCGCGGGACGCGGTCTCAGGCGATCTTCTTCTCCAGGCAGACGATGTTCCCGGTGCCGCGGTACTCGATCTTGTCGGTGCACCGGCGCATGAGAAGAATCCCCAGGCCGCCCTTGTTCCCCTCCTTGACGATCTTGCGCTTGGCATCGTGCAGCGCGTGCGACATGAGCGACCAGCCGAGATAGAACTCGTAATCGAAGCCTTCGCCTTCATCGGCGATCTGGATGCGCACGCGGTCCTTCTCCAGCAGGTAGATCACCTCGATCTGCTTCTCCGGGCTGTACTTGTTGCCGTGGCGGATCGCGTTGTCCAGCGCCTCCTTGAAGGCCTTGAAGAGGAGGTCGAGCGCCTCCACCGACAGCCCGGACTGCGACAGCAGCTTGAAGGTCAGGTCGTGGGCCTTCTCCACGCGGTTCTGGTTGAACCTGAACGCGAACCTGACTTCCTGCAGCGCGTGCCCGCGATCCTCCGGGACGCGCCTGAGCTCGGTCTCGGCCAGCGAGAAGAGCTCGAGCAGCTCGAAGGGGTCCGTCAGGTAGTCGTTCTCCCAGATCCTGAACGCGCTTTGGCGATGGACGTTCGAGCCCTTGGGATAGAGCTTGATCACCGAGGTGAGGCTCTTGCCCTTGTCGAGCTTGATGCGCGCGAGAAAGAGCCCCTTGGGGTCGACGCGGTCATCGACGATCACGACCGTCGGCGCGACCTTCTGATACTGCGTGAGGGCCTCCTCCGCCGAATGGAAGAGGTGGAAGGACGCCCTCGCCTTGGCGAGCCTGAGCCGTACGACCTCGGTGAAGTCGCCCCCCCTGGGGACGAGCACGAGAACCGACGACTTGCCGCCGGCGAGCGGCTTCTGGGGCCACACG
The DNA here is from genome assembly GCA_041308205.1 of Planctomycetota bacterium. Taxonomy (GTDB): domain Bacteria; phylum Planctomycetota; class UBA8108; order UBA8890; family UBA8898; genus UBA8898. The sequence continues at coordinate 16,576 of JBFZCA010000347.1, forward strand.
GGGATCTTGCGCGCGGTCTCCTTGATCTCGGCGGCCCGGGCAAGGCCGCCCGGCGGCAGGGAGCCGTCCTCGACCCCGCGCAGGATCTCCTTGGCCTTGTCGACGTCGACCGCGAGCGGCACGACGGTCGTGAGCCCGAGCAGATCGAGCGAGACGGCGACGGTGCGCGGCACGTGCGCCAGGACGAGCGCGCCGCCGGCCTCCGCCAGCATCCCCTGCCACTTGATGAGCGCGCTGATGCCGGTCGAGTTTATGTACGCGACCGACGCCATGTCGATGACCAGGTACTTGTCGCCGCCCTTGACGGCCTTCTGGATCGCGGCCGTGAACGCATCGTAGTTCGGCGCATCCACGAATCCATTGACGTGCAGCACGGTACACTTGGCCGTGTGGCTCACCGGAACATGCTCGGGTACGATTCCAATCTTCGGCATCGGCGTGCCTCTTTCGCGCTGTCGTCCTACAAGCCCTGAATTCTATTGTACCCCGGTCGGAAACCGGGTCAATGAAAACGGCGCCGCCGGCGGGACCGCCATCGCTGGTCGCCCCTCGGCGCATGTGCTACAATCTGGCGTCGGCTGCCCGGCAACCCGACGGAAGGAGTCGCTCATGCCTCCGCAACCGCTCCTCGCGTTTGATTTTCTGAAGAGTCAGGAAGTCAAGTTTCCCATCGAGGAGATCCGCACGCGCAACGCGCAGCGCTACGAGATGGAGCACCTCTCGGCCATCGTGCACTTCGACCGCGAGGCGCAGATCGTCGCCGGCTACAAGGATGTCAGCGACCGGGAGTTCTGGGTGCGCGGCCACGTGCCGGGGCGGCCGCTTCTGCCCGGCGTGATCATGCTGGAGGCCCTGGCGCAGCTCTGCTCGTTCTACCAGGTCACGATCCAGCCCGACGCGCCCTTCTTCGGCTTCGGCGGCCTGGACGAGGTGCGCTTTCGCGGCACGGTCGTGCCGGGAGACCGCCTGTACCTCATCGCCCGGGCCCTGGACATCAAGGCGCGCCGCGGGTACTACCAGACGCAGGGCCTGGTCAACGGCAAGCTGGTCGTGGAAGCCAAGGTACTGGGCATAGCTTTCTAGGTTGCGGGCTCCGCCCGCAACCGGGCGCCATCGCCGGGGGCGATGGCGCCCGCAGCCTCGAAATCCCCCCTCTTGTCCCCCCTTTCCGTGGAAGGGGGGAAGTGGGTAGCGGGCTCCGCCCGCAACCGGGCGCCCTCGCCGGGGGCGATCGCGCCCGCAGCCTCGAAATCCCCCCCAAACGCTCCTTCCTCAGTCGCGTTCGCCCTTTCCGTGGAAGGGGGGAAGTGGGCATCGCGGGCGGCGCGTTGCCGCACGATCACGCTTGCTGGAGGAGTTTATGCACTGCGTCACGCTCGTTTCCGGAGTGCTCGTCAACCTGGCCGCGCTCGCCGCCGCCGCAACCGACACGGCGCCGCTGTCGCTGGCAGGGCAGTGGCGCTTTCAGCTCGACCGCGAGGATGCCGGCATCAAGGACCGCTGGTTCGCCCGCACGCTTCCCGAGCGCATCGCGCTCCCCGGCGCGCTCCAGAACCAGGGCTTCGGCGACGAGATCTCGGTCGGGACGAAGTGGACCGCGAACGTCAACGACCGGACGTGGTTCGATTCGCCCGCCTTCGAGCAGTACCGCCGGCCCGGCAACGTGAAGGTGCCGTTCTGGCTCCAGCCCGATCGCCACTATGTCGGCGCGGCCTGGTATCAGCGCGACTTCGCGGTGCCGGCCGGGTGGCGGGGAAAACGCGTGGTCCTGACGCTCGAGCGGCCGCACTGGGAGACGCGCGCGTGGGTGGACGGCAGGGAGCTCGGCGCCCGCGACAGCCTCTCGACGCCGCACGTCTACGACCTGGGCGCCGGCCTCGCGCCCGGGACGTACACGCTCACGCTGCGCGTCGACAACCGCATGATCGTCGATGTCGGCATCTGGGCGCACAGCGTCTCCGACCACACGCAGGGCAACTGGAACGGCATCGCCGGCCGCATCGAGCTCGCGGCGACGAGCCCCGTGTGGATCGACGACGTGCAGGCCTTTCCGGACCTCGCGCGGAGATCCGTGCGCCTCGCGGTGCGAATCGGCGGCGGCGCGACACGCGCGGCCGGGGCCGTCACGCTCCGCGCCGGTACGGCCGCCAAGAACGTGGTCGTGGACGCGAAGGGCGCGAACCTCGACCTGGAGGTTCCGCTCGGCGACGGCGCACGGCCGTGGGATGAATTCACCCCCGAGCTCCAGCGCCTTTCGGTCAGGCTCGAAGGCGATGGCGTCGCCGACGAGCGAACCGCGACCTTCGGCCTGCGCGAGATCGCCGCGCGGGGAACGCAGCTCGTTCTCAACGGCCGCAGTCTCTTCCTTCGCGGCACGCTCGAGTGCTGCATCTTCCCGCTGACCGGCTACCCGCCGACCGACGTCGATGCATGGAAGCGCGTGATCCGCATCTGCAAGGATCACGGCCTCAATCACATCCGCTTCCACTCCTGGTGCCCGCCCGAGGCCGCCTTCGCCGCGGCCGACGAGCTCGGCTTCTACTACCAGGTGGAAGTCGCCGCGTGGACGACGGTGGGCGACGGCGGCCCGATCGACGCGTGGCTCTATGCCGAGAGCGAGCGCATCGTCCGCGCGTACGGCAATCACCCGTCGTTCCTGCTCATGCCCTACGGCAACGAGCCGGGCGGAGCGCGCCAGAAGGAGTGGCTCGGCCGCTGGGTCGAGCACTGGAAAGCGCGCGACGGCCGACGGCTCTACACGAGCGGCTCGGGCTGGCCGACGATTCCGGAGAACCAGTATCACGTGACCCCCGCGCCGCGCGGTCCCGGGGGCTGGGTCGGCAAGGACTACCGCGCAGCCATTCGGGACCTCTCGGCTCCGGTCATCGTCCACGAGATGGGCCAGTGGTGCGTTTACCCGAACTTCGACGAGATCGCCAAGTACACGGGCCCCCTCAAGGCCCGGAACTTCGAGATCTTCCGCGACTCGCTCGCCGCGCACGGCCTCCTCGACCGGTGGCGCGACTTCCTGCACGCATCGGGGAAGTTCCAGGCGTTGTGCTACAAGGAGGAGATCGAGGCGGCGTTCAGGACGCCGGGCGTGAGCGGCGTCCAGCTCCTCGATCTCCACGACTTCCCCGGCCAGGGCACGGCGCTCGTCGGCGTGCTCGATGCGTTCTGGGACGAGAAGGGCTACATCGCCCCCGCCGAGTTCCGCCGCTTCTTCGGGGCCACGGTGCCGCTCGCCCGCATGGAGAAGCGCGTGTGGACAACGGACGAGACCTTCGCCGCCGACATCGAGATCGCCCACTTCGGCCGTGCCCCCATCGAACGCGCGCGTCCGTACTGGCAGCTCATCGGCGATGCGGGCGCGGCGGCGGGCGGCAAGCCCGAGGCGCGCGCCATACCGATCGGCCGCGGCACGCCGCTCGGCCGCATCGTGTTCCCGTGCGCCGATCTGCCGGCGCCCGCCAGGTACCGTCTCGTCGTCGGCCTCGAGGGCACGGAGTTCGAGAACGACTGGACGATCTGGGTCTATCCCGCCGAGGTCCCGGCGGCCGCGCCCGCCGGCGTCCTCGTCGCGACGGCCCTGGACGCGGCCGTGCTGGCGCATCTCGAGGCCGGCGGCAAGGCGTTTCTCCATTCCCTGCGGCTTCCGGCGGCCCATCCCAAGGGTTCCTTCACGCCGGTCTTCTGGAACCGGCAGTGGTTCCCCGGCCAGGCATGCCAGACGCTGGGGCTCCTGTGCGACCCCTCGCATCCGGCGCTCGCGTCGTTCCCCGCCGAATCGCACTGCAACTGGCAGTGGGAGGACATCGTCGCGCGTTCGCGCTGCCTCGTCATGGACGCGCTGCCGCGAGAGCTCCGCCCCATCGTCCAGCCGATCGACGACTGGAACACGAACCGCAAGCTCGGCCTGGTGCTCGAGTGCACGGTCGGCAAGGGCGCGCTGCTCGTCTGCACGGCCGATCTCGCGCGGGATCTGCAGGCGCGCCCGGCGGCGCGGCAGCTCGGGCGCAGCCTCGCCTCGTACGCGGCAAGCCCCGCGTTCGCCCCGAAGGTCGAGGTCGCCGCGGACGACCTGCTCGCGCTCCTCGCCCCGGCGCCGGCATCGAAGCTCGTCGCCCTCGGCGCGACCGTGGTGCGCGCGGACAGCGAGGATACGGCCAACGGCAACATCGCCGCCAACGCGATCGACGGGGACCCCGAGACGTTCTGGCACACCGCGTGGAGCCCATCTCCCGACCCCATGCCGCACGAGCTCGTCATCGACCTCGGCGCGGAGATCGAGGTCGCGGGCCTGGTCTACACGCCGCGGCAGGACATGGCCAACGGCCGCATCGCGGCGTGCGAGATACACGTGAGCAACGACGCCGCGTCCCGGGGCGAGCCGGCCGCAACCGCCGCCTGGCGGGACTCGGACAAGTCCGAGACGGTCGAGTTCGCACAGCCGCGGAAGGGACGCTACCTGCGGATTCTCATCCGCGCGGAGGTGCGGGGCAACCCCTTCGCCGCCATCGCGGAGCTGGACGTGGTGCCGGCGCAGGGCTGATAGCCCCCTGAGTGCGGGCGAAGCCCCCGCTTTCCCCCCTTCCACGGAAAGGGGGCAGGGGGGATTCCAAGGGTGCGGGCGCGATCGCCCCCGCGAGCGCGCCCTGAGTGCGGGCGAAGCCCGCACTCAGAACTTGTCGAAGTAGATGCGCTCTTCGGGCAGCCCCTTGTCCTTGAGCGTCGCGATCACGGCATCGATCATGATCGGCGGGCCGCAGAGATAGCATTCCTTGTCGGATGCGTCGGCGATGGCCTTGTCGACGACCAGGTGGATGAAGTCCGTCTCGCCCTCCCACTCCTCGCCGCCCTGCAAGCCCGAGAGCGAGGGGAAGTAGCGGAAGTTCTTGTGGTGCGCGGCGCGCGCCACGTTCTCCCGGTGCCAGTACAGGTCCCTGAGCGCCCGCTGGCCGATGAAGCAATCGACCTTGCGCTGCGTGCGCGTGTCGAAGAGATGCTCGACGATCGAGCGCACGGGCGCGACGCCCGAGCCGCCGCCCACGCAGATGATGGGGCGGTCGGAATCCTCGCGCAGGTAGAACTCGCCGTACGGCCCCGTGATCGTCACGCGGTCGCCTTCCGCAAGCAGCGTGTGCACCCACGTCGTGCAGATCCCATCCGGAACGAGGCGGATGATGAACTCGACGATTCCCTCGTCCTTGGGCATCGATGCGATCGAGTACGCCCTGAAGATCGGCTCGAAAATCGGCGGCACGCGCCTGAGCAGGTAGTCCCGGGGCACGTTGAGCTGGCAGTACTGCCCCGGCGTGAAGGCGATCGCCGCGGGCTCGAGGAGCTTCAGCCGGACGAGCTTCGTGTCGTGGCTCAGCGCCTCGAGCTTCTCGACCAGGCACGCGAACTCCTGCACGGCCAGAAGCTCGGCCGGAATGTGGAGCTCGAGATCGTTCTTGACCTTGATCTGGCAGCTCAGGCGCACGTTGCGCCGGATGTCGGCGCGCGTGAGATGCATGCGCTCGGTCGGCAGCACGGAACCGGCGCCCGCGCGCACCTCGACCTTGCAGTACCCGCACGTCCCCTGGCCGCCGCACGCGCTCGGGATGAAGATCTTCCGCTCGGCGAGCGCCATCAGCAGATTGCCCCCGCCCCGGCATTCGAAGCTCACGCCGGGATCGCGGTTGATATCGACCTTGCAGACGCCGTAATCGGCGATGTACTTGTCCGCGACGATCAGAATCAGCGCGAGGATGCCTGCGAGCCCCCCCAGCACGGCCGCGCTCGAGAGCAGAAGCCCGAGGTCCATCGCGCCCCCTACCTGATCGCCACCATGCCGGCAAAGCCCATGAACGCCATCGCCATCGTCCCCGCGACCACGATCGTGATCCCCGCGCCCTCGAGCGCCGGCGGCACCTTGCTGAATCTGATCTTCTGCCTGAGCCCCGCGAGCGCCACGACCGCCACGAACCACCCCACGCCGCTCCCGGCGCCCCACGCGAGCGACTGCAGGAAGCCGTAGCTCCAGCTCACCATGAAGAGGCACAGGCCCAGAATAGCGCAGTTGACGGTGATGAGGGGCAGGAAGATGCCCAGGTTGGCGTGGAGCGTCTGGCTCGTGCGCTCGATGACCATCTCGACGAACTGGACGAGCCCCGCGATGAGCACGATGAAGACTATGAACTGGAGATACTCGAGGCCCAGGGGCACGAGCACCCGGTGGTAGACGGGCCTGCCGGCGGCCGCCGTGAGCACCGACACGAACGTCACCGCGGCGCCGAGGCCGAGCGCCGTCGGCACCGTGTTGGAGACGGCGATGAAGGAGCACATCCCCAGGAAGTACACGAGGAGAATGTTGTTGGTGAAGACCGCGGCGAACAGGATGACGAAGGGGGAGACGTCCGGCATGTCACTTTCCTCCCGGCCGCGCCTTCGCGGCCTGGGCGCGCAGTTGCAGGCCGCGGCACACCCAGATGACCGCGGCGAGCCCGAAGAAGCCCGCGGGCGCCATGACCATGATGTTCCACCGCGGCATGCTCTCGGGAACCGCGGCGTACCCGCACAGGCTGCCGAATCCCAGCAACTCGCGCGGGATCGAGACCGCGAGGAGAACCAGGCTGTAGCCGCAGCCCGCGGCGAAGCCGTCCACGAACGAGAGCCAGGGCCCGTTCTTCGTCGCGAAGGCCTCGACGCGGCCGAGCACGATGCAATTCGTGATGATGAGCCCGACGTAGGCGCCGATCTGCTCGCTCACGGTGAACATGTAGGCCCCGAGGAAGAGATGCACGACGATGACGAGGCTCGCGATGATGAGCATCTGGACGAGAAGCCGCGTGCGCGCCGGCGTCGCGGTGCGGACCAGGGCGTACAGGCAGCTCGAGCACGCCGTGACCAGCGTGACGGCGGCGCACATGACGAGCGTGTTCTTGACGAGGTTCGTCACGGCGAGCGCCGAGCACACGCCGAGAACCTGCCTGAAGAGCGGGTTGTCATCCCAGAACTGCGCCTTGAACGTGCGGTACGACGGGCTCGCCTTGATACGCAGCGCGAGCGGCATGGCCGGCGCCTTGACGTTCTGCGCACGCTCGGTCACGGCTCGTCACCTCGTCCCGATTCCATGGGTTCGCGCCGCATCGAGGAAGGCCTCGATGTTCCTCGCCAGGAACGCCCTGACGCTCCTGGTGGTCTCGGTCGCGCCCGTGATGGCATCGACCTCGTTGGGCGCCTTGGGCT
>JBFZCA010000348.1:0-6689 GCA_041308205.1 Planctomycetota bacterium
ACCCCGCCGCCGCGCATGCCGGCGGCGGCGCCCCGCGCCCATGCGACCGCCTCGGCCGAAGGCTCCGGCGCCACATCGGGCAGGAGATTCACCAGCGCCAAGGAGGGCGAATTGCCATCCCGCGCGAGCGCCCCATCGAGCGCCGCGTGCAGATGCGCGGCGGCGCGCGCGGTGAAGACGGCCGGCGCCGGCAGTTCGTACCACAAGAGCAGTCCCATCCGGTCGGCAAGCAGCGGCACGCGCCCATCGGGCACCATGCCGGCGCACAAGAGCGCGTTGAAGCCGAGCTCCTTTGCGGCCCTCAGCCTGTGCCTGAGCGCCCACGCCGACGGCGCCGTCCGCCCCCAGCCCGCGAATACGAAGTCATCCCACACGGCGCGCACGAAGAGCGGGCGCCCGTTGAGCAGGAACCCATCGCCCGAGTCCTGGAACGTGCGGAACGCGAAATTGACCGCACGCAGCTCGGGAACCGGGCCATCGGCCGCGATCTCCAGCCGGTACATCGTCGGGAAGGCAAGGTCCCACGCAAGCATGCGCTCGAGCTTCCGGCCGGCCAACGCCGCCGCCGCGCCCTCGGCCCGGGTATCGACGCGCCCCGCGACCGCGCCGTTCGGGCCGATGAGGCGCGCGTGCAGGGCGCGCGGCTCCGGCAACGGCGCCGAGAAACGGACCTCGGCATCCCAGGATCCATCGAGGCGCGCGTTGACCTTGATCCGCTCGATGTGCACGCGCGGTCGGATCTCGAGCCATGCCGGCGCCCAGATCCCGAGCGGCCCGCCGCCCGGAGGACGCGGGACGTCCGGAGCGCCATCGTCGCTCACCACGACGAGGAGGAGGTTCTCCCCGTCCTCGATGTGCGCCGTCAAATCGATGGCGGTGAACGCCGCTCCCACCTCCGTGCGGCCCGCGGCGTGTCCGTTCACGTAGACTTCCGCGGCCGGCTGGACGCCCGCCAGGCACAGAACGAGCGCGTGCTCGGCCGTCAGCGGCGGCCGCATGAAGACCCGCGCGTACGTGACGGCTCCGGTCCACGAGGGTCCGAGCGCGAACACCTCATTCAGCGGACGCGGCACGGGCACCATCTGCCAGGACGGCAGGTCTCCCAGGCCGACGGCCGCGGCATCGCGCGCCTCGCCGAACTGACAGTACCAGCGGCCGTCGAGTCTGATGACCTTGGGCCTCACGGCGTCACTCCCGCTCCTCGGGCCACACGAAGGGGACGAACCGCACGTCGAAATCGGGCGTGTCGCGAACGCCGTCCGCGAGCCTTTCGATCACGTGCAGGCGCTGCTCGTCCACCCCGATCGGAATCACCATGCGCCCGCCGGCGACAAGCTGCGCGACAAGCCGCGGCGGGACCGCGTCCGCGGCCGCCGTCACGATGATGCCGTCGAATGGCGCCTCCTCGGGCCATCCGCCGGCGCCGTTGCCGATGCGGACGCGAATCCCGTCGTAGCCGAGCGCCGCAAGCAGCCCGCGGGCGGCCTCGGCCAGGCGCGGCCTGACCTCGATCGTGAACACCTCGGCCGCGATCTCCGCGAGAACCGCCGCCTGATAACCGGAGCCGGTGCCGATCTCCAGGACGCGCGCGCCCCGCGGCAGGGCGAGGGCCGCGGTCATGTAGCCGACGATGTACGGCTGCGACACCGTCTGCCCCTCGGCCAGGCGCACCGCCCAGTCCGAATACGCCTCGCCCCTCACGGGCTCGGGAATGAAGAGGTGCCGCGGCACCTTCTCCATCGCCGCGCACACGCGCTCATCGAGGACGCCGCGGGCCCGCACCTGCTCCGCGACCATGTGCCGCCGCCGGCCGCTCCACGCGTCGTTCAGAGAATCATATTCCGGATCGGGCGTCACCGCTGGACGTTTTCGAGAAAACGGCCCATGCGCCTGAACTTGTCGAACCGGAGCGCGACAAGCTCGGCGGGCTCCACATTCTCCATCTCTCCGAGGTGCCGCAGAAAGGCCTCCTTGATCGCCCCGGCGGCCGCCGGCACATCGCGGTGCGCCCCGCCGAGCGGTTCGGGCAGGATCTCATCGATCACGCCGAACTTGAGAAGATCGTCGGCGGTGAGCTTGAGCGCGTCCGCGGCATCCGGGGCGTGCTGCGAATCCTTCCACAGGATCGCGGCGCACCCCTCGGGAGAGATCACCGAGTAGTACGAATGCTCCAGCATGAGGATGCGGTCCCCCACGCCGATGCCGAGCGCCCCTCCGCTGCCGCCTTCCCCCAGGACGATGCAGATGATCGGCACGGAGAGGTTCGCCATCGCCTTGAGCGCCATCGCGATCACGAACGCCTGCCCGCGTTCCTCGGCGCCCATGCCGGGATGCGCGCCCGGCGTGTCGATGAAGCTCGCGACCGGCAGCTTGAGCTTGGCCGCAAGGTGCATCTTCTCGATGGCCTTGCGGTAGCCCTCCGGATGCGCGCAGCCGAACCCGCAGGCCAGCTTCTCCTTGGTGCTCTTGCCCTTGCGATGCCCTATCACCATGCAGCGTTTTCCGCCGATGCGCGCGAATCCGCTCAGGATGCACGGATCGTCCCTGAACGCGCGGTCCCCGTGCAGCTCGATGAACTCGTCGGCGATCAGATCGAGGATATCGGTCACCTGCGGGCGCTCCGGATGCCGGGCGATCAGCACGCGCTGCCACGGCGTGAGATGCGCGAAGATCCTGCGCTTCAGCTCCTCGCTCTTGCGGGTGAGCTGCTCGATCTGCTCGGACAGATTCACGTCCGTCGAAGCCGCGAAGCGCTTGAGCTCCGCGATCTTCTCCTCGATCTGCAGGATCGGCTCCTCGAAATCGGGGGTGCGGCTCGCGATGCGGCCGCCGCCTTCCTTCGCCATGATTACGTCTCCTTCACCGCGCTCGGCGCGATGGCGCGAGTTGACATTGTACCCTCCGCCCCACCCCCTGGAAACCCCGGCGGCGGCGCCTACTCTCTGGCGCTCAGCTCCACGCTCACGGCATCGCGCGGCCCGACCGCAATCGTCCACATGCGGTTGCCGGAGCAGTACAGCATCGTCTTCGCCTTGTACGCGGCCGGGCTCATGCCCCGCAGCACCTCGTGGTACGCATCCCGCTCCCAGCCGGAAAGCACGAACCACGCCTCCTCGTCGGCGAGCGCAAGCCCGCGCTCGCGACGCTCCTCGTTCTCGCGCTCGATCGCCTTGCGCGCGAGCGCCAGTTCCTGCTCATCGACCTGCCGCCTGACCTCCTGCAGCAGCAGGTTGCGCGCGATGCGCAGGTTCTCGATCGGCAGCACCATGGCGATCTGCACGCACAGCGCATGCTGCGACACGACCACCTTGCCCTGGAGGTGATACAGGAGCCCCTCTTCCTGCCGCAGGCGCCAGAGCCGCGCGCCCGGGCCTCCCGCGAGGATCTCCCTGAGGAGCATGAGCGCGCTCAGGTTCTCGAGCGTGCACTCGGGCACGAACCACGCGCACAGGAGGTACACGTCAGTTTGCTCGGTCCGGCGGTAGTCCTTGTCGATGATCACCGTGCGCGGGGGCTGCCGGGGCGGCGTGAATTCGGCCGGCCCGCCTCCCAGGGGCGGCTGGCGCGCCGCGGTCGCGAATGCCCGGCGCACCAGGGCGACGAGCTCGTCGACGTTCCGAGGGCCGCAGACCGCCGCCCCGAAATGCTCGGGTCGCCACCACCGGTCCCAGTGCTTCCACGCCTTGGAGGCCAGGTCCTGCGACTTGAGCGCGTCGAGCGCCTCGGAGGAGCCCGGCGGGAACACGGCGTAGGGCGTTCCCTCCATGGCGTGCTTCCACAAGGCGCGCTCCGCGGCATCCGCGATGCTCGGGAACGTCGCGGTCTCGACGAGCAGATCCTGGCGGGCGCGCTCGATGTCCGGCGCGCGGAACGCGGGGTCGAGAATCGCACGGCTCACGCTGTCGAGCGCGTCCTCGAAGTACCCTTCCGGCGCGGAGAAACGAATGAAGCTCACGTCGCGCTTCGTGCCGGCCTCGATCTCGACGCCCCACTTCAACAGCTCGTCGCGGAACGCGTCGCCGGACTTGCCCTCCTCGCCGAACAGGATGGAGCGCGCGGCGAGCGCGCTCAGGCCCTCTTCCCCGGGAGCGTCGGCCGCGAGGCCGCCGCGCACGGCCAGCGCGAACGAGAAGACGTTCGACTCGGGCAGGCTCTGCGCCACGACGGGAAACGCCCCGCCGCCGCCGCTCACCACCCGGCGTTCGCGGCTGACGACATCCGCGGCGGTCCTGCGCCCGTGCTCGTAGGCGCCCTCCGGCGCGACCACGCCGAGCGCATAATGCCGCGGCGCGAAGTACTGCTGTCCGATCCAGCCGAAGCGCTCGTTCGGCACCTGGGCCAGGCGCTTGCGCAGGTCGAGCGGATAGTCCCACTTGCCGAGGATGTCCCAGCACGCCAGCTCGCCGGCGAGGCTCTGCGGGCTCTCGGTGCGCTGCGCCGCCTCGAGCGCCAGGCGGTTGAGGGCGCGATCGATCACCTCGCGGTCCGGCGAACGCTCCAACATGCGGGCGAGCGCGGCCTTGACCTCGCGCTCGCACAGCGGAATGTTCTCGGGATCCAGGACCACGCGGAACACCGCAAGGCCGCCCCCGACGCGCGGCTCGACGATGAGCTCCAGGCGCTTGGCGATCGCGCTCTGGTGGATCAACTGCTCCCTGAGCATGGAACGTTCGCCGCCGCACAGCACGTGCGCCATGGCCTCGAACGGCAGCCAGTCGGCATCGGCCGACGGCGGCCCCCGGAACGAGAAGGCAAGCTGCGCCTCGGGACTCGTCCAGGCAAGCACCCGGCGCGTGTTCGGCGCGAGGGGCGGCAGCGCGGCAAGCGCGGGTTGCGTCGTCGTTCCCGGCGCGTACGATCCGTACGTCTCCCGGAGGAAGAACCGCACCTCGCTCTCGTTCACCGGGCCGACGATGGCCAGCGTCAGGCGCCCGGGCGTGTATTCCGCGTCCAGACGGGCGTACAGCGTGGCGCTCGTCATCTCCCTGATCGTGCGGGGAAAACCGAAGCTCGGCAGCCCGTAATTGTGGTCGCCGTACACGGCCTGGTTGGCGAGCTGGTAGAGGACGAGCAGGGGATCCTTGTCGCGCGTCGCAAGCTCGGCGCACACGATGTCGCCTTCGCGTTGCACATCGACCTGCGCGAACACCGGGTGGAAGAGCATCTCCCGCAGCAGCTCCAGGGCCGTGTACACGCCTTCCCGGCGCACGCTTATTCTGAACATGGTGTAATCGGAGAAGGTGTTGCCGTTGAGCCTTCCACCCAGCTCGCGCCACCTCGAGATCAGCTCGTCGCCGGTCGAGAACTCGGTTCCCCGGAACAGAATGGCATGCTCGAGCAGGTGCGCGGCCCCGCAGGTCGCCGCCCCGTCGATGGCGCTTCCGACACGAAACCCGGCCGCGATGGCCACCGTGGAGGAAGCCGGACGAGGCACGATGAGAACGCGCACGCCGCTCGGCCTGAGCACCTCGAGCTGAGGCGCGCCGGCGGGTTGAGCCTGTGCCAGAAGCGCAGCGACCGCGAGCACCACCATACCGACATGATATGGCACTCCCGGGTGCGGGTAAAGGAGCCGCGCACACGCCCCCGCCCCGCACGGCGCGTCCGCGTCGGGCGAGACCTTTCCTCCGGGGCCGCGCGGTGGTATTCTGAATACCCTGGTTCGACGGAGCGCGCGCCGGCTCCCTGCGCGGCGCAGACTCCACTGTTCAGCGGAGGATCGTCATGTACCGCCGGTTGCCGTTTTGTCTGTGCATTCTCTTGGCGGGGTGCTTCCCCGTGCGCCGCGAGTTCAATCCCTATGCGCTGCCCGGAACCGAGATCCGGGTCGTTCAATCCAAGTACCAGGAGCTCGACGCCACGCCGGAGTACTACACCGCCGCGCGCGACCTGAAGATCGACATCACGATCGCGGACACCAAGCCCCAGGTTCTCAAGACCGTGCTCTGGTACCGGCAGTCGACGGACGACCCGTGGTACCGCGGCCCCGAGAGCGCGCCCGGCGACCGCTGGATTCAGTTCCGGCCCATCGAGGGCCGCCACTACTGCCGCGGCTCGGTCGTCTATGCCGATGGCACCGAGGCGTTCAAACCGAACCGCGCCGCGCGCGCGTGTTTCTGCCTCGTCGTCGACCAGACTCCCCCGCAGATCGTCCTTGCCCACCCCGGATCGGTGCACGCGTTGACCGCGCCCGACCTCGAATTCCAGATCTGGGACGGCGGGCTCGGGCCGCAGCCGACGGCCGAGCTCTGGTTCAGCGCCGACGCGGGCGCCTCGTGGGAACGCCTCGGCGTGCTGTCGGTGCGCGGGGGCGCGAACAAGACCGGCTGGGATGTGCCCGTTCGGCCGGGCAGCCGCTGCATGCTCAAGCTCATCTGCCGCGACCTGGCGGGCAACGAATCATTCGCGGAGACCGACAAGACGTTCACGATCCTGCCGCCCATCACCATGCTCAAGGCCGGCGAACGCTTCATCCTCGGTGCGGAAGAGGCCGACAAGCCGCCGCCGGCGCCCGAGCCAACGACGCCGCCCGAACCCGAGCCGCCGGCGCCCGAACCGGCCGAGCCGGAACCGGCCGCACCGGAATTGCCCGTGCCCGCGCCTTCTCAGGCGGCGGCGCCCCAACCGACAACAGAGCCGCCCCCGCCGGCAACAACGCCCGATGCCATGCCGCTCGAGCCCGAGATCGC
>JBFZCA010000349.1:0-3471 GCA_041308205.1 Planctomycetota bacterium
GGGTGGTTCTCCGGCGCCGCGCGGGACGCGCTTCCCGCGCCTATCCTCGCACCGCGCCGAACACGAGCCCGGCGGCGGTCGACATCACGATCACCAGCGTCACGTAGACGAGCGTCTTCCGCGTGCCCAGGGCGCCGCGGATCACGAGCATGCTCGGCAGCGAAAGGCTCGGCCCGGCAAGCAGCAACGCCAGCGCGGGCCCCTTGCCCATCCCCGAACCGAGCAAGCCCTGGAGAATCGGCACCTCGGTCAGCGTCGCGAAGTACATGAACGCCCCGAAGACCGAGGCGAAGAGGTTCGTCCACAAGGTCCAGACGGCGCGCACGAAGGGCTCGAGCGCGCCTCCGGCCAGGCCGGCGGCGCCCAGGAACGTATCGGGCCTGTCGCCGGCGAGCATCTGCACGTAGCGGCTCGGGATGACGCCCTCGTGATCCACGCGGCCGAGCAGGAAGCCGGCCGCCAGGACGCCCGCGAAGAGCAGCGGCAGGATCTGCTTGGCAAAGCCCCACGTCGCGGCGAACCACTCGCCGGCCTCGCCCTTGTCGCTGCAGGTGACGACCGAGAGCCCCACGATCGCCGCGCCGAACGGGATCATGACCATGAGGCCGCCTGCCGGCACGACGATCGCCAGAATCGCGGCGGGAAGCCCGGCAGCGAGCACCTTCCACCACGGAAGGCTCAACATCAGGACCAGGACCACGCCCAGCCCGGCGGCGAAGGCGCTCGTCACGACCCACTTCCATCGCCAGATGCTCGTCGACACGCCGGGAAGCGGCGTCTGCTCCCGGACTTCGGCATACCGCAGCGCGAGCTCCGTGCCGGCCTCGGGCCCCTCGGTGATCTTGAGCGCCATGGCGGCCTCGGGCGCGGACGGATCCTCGGCGTCCTTGACGACCGCGGCGACGAACTCCCGTCCGTCCGCCGTCGTGAACCTGAACTCGCGCGGTCCGCCCCAGTTCGCGAAGACGAGAACCCCGACGAGCGTCGCGAAGAACACCGCGTCCTGCCACAACCGGCGCGTGACCGCCGGCGCGGGCATTGCCGCCTGCGCGACGGCCTTCCGGTTTTCTTCCTTGCGGTAGATCCAGTGCATGGCCAGACCGATGACAATGCTGAAGCCGACGGCCCCGACCGCCCTGGCGATGCCCATCTCGAGCCCGAGCACGCGGGCCGTGAGCACGATGGCAAGCACGCTGATCGCGGGGCCCGAGTACAGGAACGCGATGGCCGGGCCGAGTCCCGCACCCATGCGGTAGATGCCGAGGAAGAGCGGCAGAATCGTGCAGGAGCAGACCGCGAGAATCGTGCCCGACACGGCCGCAACGCTGTAGGCAAGCACCTTCGGCGCCGCGGCGCCCAGGTACTTCATCACCGAGGCCTGGCTCACGAAGACGCCGATCGCGCCCGCGATGAAGAACGCCGGCACGAGGCACAGGAGCACGTGCTCCCGCGCGTACCACTTGGCCAGGTGCAGGGCCTCCATGACCGCGTTGTCGAAGCGCCCCCAGCCCAGGGGCAGCCACAGGAACGCGAGGAACACGGCCGCGATGCCGGCAAGCTTCTTCCACTCCGACTTCCAGTCGATCATTCCGCACCCGCCGCTCGGCGCACAGTTATGTGAGTGCGTTACCTCTCACTCACATTGTCGTCAAAAAAACACGGGCCGCATCACAGGCCATCGAGCACCGCCTGGGCCTCGCGCGCGCTCTCCCGCAGGACGCCCTCGACGCATCGCGTGAAATTCAGGACGCACGGCGTCCTGAGCTTGTAGATCACTTTCAGCCCATCCTTGCGCTGACTCACGACGTGCGCATTCAGGAGCACGGCCAGGTGCCGCGAGACGTTCGAGCGCTTTGCCTCGATGTGCGCGGCGATGTCGCAGACGCACTGCTCGCCGTCCTTCAGGAAGTCGATGATCGCCAGCCGCAGGGGATGGCCCACCGCGGCGATGACCTCGGCCTTCAGCCGGTAGAGCTTCTTCTGCGCGTTCGTCATGGTGTCTCCGTACACGTTACTGCGTGAGTATATCCTGACATAGTGACCGTGTCAATCCACGCGCGTCGATTTCTCACCACACGCCCTCGTTCGACTTGCCTTCTCCCCGCGTTCAGATAGCATCGACGGCGGCCGGCACTGCGCGGCGGCGGGTTTCGTGAATGACGCCGGCGCACCGGTCGGTGCCGTCGCATACGAGAAAACGTCTGTACGAGAGGAGGCCAGCATGCAGAAATCGTGGTCGCGAAGAAAGTTCATGGGCGCTTCCGGCACGGCCATGGCGGCCGGCGCGGCTCCAGGCGCCGCCATGGCGGCGGATGGCGCGCAAGCCTCGGCCGTACGGATCGTCGGCGTGGCCTGCAGCCCGCGCAAGGGCAAGACGAGCGCCGCCGCGCTCCGCGCCTGCCTCGACGCCGCGAAGGCCGTCAGCCCGCGAATCGAGGTCGAGCTGATCGAGCTCGCCGGCCTGTCGATCCCGGGCGGCCCCGCCGCCGGGATTCCGCTCGGCCCGGGCGAGAAGGATGACTTCCCGCACGTCATGGCCGCTCTGACCGATCCCCGCACGGCGGGAATCATCGTGGGGACGCCGGTGTACTTCAGCGGGCTGTCGTTCCTCTGCAAGACGTTTCTCGACCGGCTCGGCGCGTGCCGGCGCAACAACTTCGCGCTCGCCGACAAGGTCGGCGGCGTTCTGTCCGTCGGCGCCGTCAGAAACGGCGGCCAGGAACTGGCCATCCAGGCGGTCCAGAACTCGCTCCTCTGCCAGGAGATGGTGATCGTCGGCGACGGCCGCCCCACGGCGCACACGGGAGCGACGCTGCTCAATCCGGGGAACGACGACATCGCGGGCGACGAGCTCGGCCTGTCGACCGCGAAGAACCTCGGCAGGCGCGTGGCCCAGATCGCGCTCCGTCTCGCGGGGCCGGCGGCCGGGTAATCGCGGCCCGTGGAGCCCGAACGCACGCCGGCACGCGAGACGCAGCGCACCTTTGTGCGCACGACGTCCTGGAGGAACGCCGCGGTCTTGCCGTGATACATGAGGAGCCGGCCCGCCGGCTTCTCCATCTCGCTGGGATTGATCTGCACCATCATGTTCCCCGCGCCCATGCCGCGGAGCGCATCGATCCGGTCCGTGTTCAGGCAGCGGCTGACGATCGTGCCGGGGAAACGCCGCAGGAACCAGCGATGAAACGGCTGGGGCTGCCGCCGCACACGTCTCGAGCGGACTTTCATTGCCAAGGGAGAAGCCATCACGTACAATGCCGCGTACTCGGGGACCGCGCGGTACTCCATGTCTCCAGGAGAAGAGGGCCGTCACGATCATGGACCAGCCCGGCGGCATCACGTCGGATCTCAATCGGATGCTCAGGGGCACCTTGGCGGTGGTCCTGGCGGGGGGACGCGGCGCCCGCTTGCAGCACCTCACCGAGAATGAGAGCAAACCCGCGGTGCCGTTCGGGGGGAACTTCCGGCTCA
>JBFZCA010000350.1:0-2683 GCA_041308205.1 Planctomycetota bacterium
TACGACCCGGACCTGGCCGCGCTCTGCGCCGAGGTGTTCGGCGCGAACGAGTGGCGCTACGTGAAGCCGCACCTGCGGCCGCCCGAGGGCCGCGCGCACCTCGAGGGCTTCGATCGCTCCAAGGCCCCGCGCTTCAAGTGGCGCGAGGAATCGATCGGCGAGAAGCCGCGCGTCCTCATCCAGACGGCGCTCGGCGACATCGAGCTCGACCTGGACGCCCGCCGGGCGCCCGCGACCGTCAAGAACTTTCTCGCGTACGTCCACGAGGGGCAGTACAACGACGGCGAGTTCTTCCGCACCGTCACGGCCGCGAACCAGCCCGACGACAAGGTGAAGATCCAGGTCGTCCAGGCGCGCTCGGACCCCGCCAAGGAGAAGGACCTCCGGCCGTCGATCGCGCTCGAGCGCACGCGCGACACCGGGCTTCGCCATCTGGACGGGACGATTTCCATGGCGCGCGCGGAGCCTGACACCGGGCGCGACCACTTCTTCGTCTGCATCGGCGACCAGCCGGAGCTCGACTTCGGCGGCGCGCGCAACCCCGACGGCCAGGGCTTCGCCGCCTTCGGCCTGGTCGTCAAGGGCATGGACGTCGTGCGCGCGATTCACGCATCGCGCGCCGAGGGCCAGGCGCTCGCCCCGCCGATTCCGATCCAGCGCGCCATCCGCCTGAAGTGAGGCGGCGCGCCGGCCGCCGTGAAGGAGGTGCCGGAATGAAGCTCTGCCTGCACGTCATCGCGCTCCTCGTGCCGCTTCTCGCCGGCGGCGCCGCGCTGCCGCAGGGGCCCGAGCCCGCCCCGGTCGCGCTGCCGCATTTCCCGAACCGCCTCTACGCGTTCGTGTGGCGCAACTGGAACCTCGTGCCGTCCGAGCGCCTGGCGGCCGTGCTCGGCACGGACCGCGCGAAGGTGGCGGCGCTCGCCGAGGAGCTGGGCTGCGACCCCGAGCGCGGGACGTTCTTCGGCGAGCGCATCGCGCTCACCGTCATCCGCCGCAACTGGCATATCCTCGACTACCCGCAGCTCCTGGCGCTTCTCGGCTGGACCGAGAAGGAGCTCGCCGACTGCCTGATCGAGCACGACTTCTTCTGGATCAAGCTCGGCAGCCTCAAGCCGCGCTGCGGGCCGCTCGCGTATGCCGAGCCCGCGGCGGAGGAACGCGCGCGGGCGCGGCGATTCGGCGAGCGTGTGCGTGCGGTGAAGCGCGAGTGCGGGTCGGGCGGCGAGGAGCGCTTCGCGTTCCTCCGGGAATTCGCGTCCGCGCCGGCGGCCCCCGCCCGGCCGCGCGCGAGCGAGTCGCTGTCCATTCGCTTCCTCTACTCGTACATGGCGGTCTTCGGCGACTCCCTGCTTGTGCCCGAGCTCGATCCCTATCCCGACGGCTACCTCGCGCAGCTCGCGGCGCACGGCGTCAACGGCGTGTGGCTGCACGTCGTCCTGAGCAAGCTCGCGCCCGGCGACCTCTTCCCCGAGGAGAAGGACGCGGCCCGAAAGCGCCTCGAGAACCTTCGCGCGCTCGCCGCCCGCACGCGGCGGCACGGGATCGGCGTCTACCTCTACTTCAACGAGCCGCGGTCGCAGGGCGAGGAGTTCTTCGCGCGGCGCCCGGCCCTCCGCGGCGTCGGTGGGGGCGGGCTCTCGGCGCTCTGCACGAGCACGGACGAGGTCAAGCGTTACCTGCGCGAGGGCGCGCGCGAGGTGTTCGCGGCGGCGCCCGACCTTGCCGGCTTCTTCACGATCACGGGCTCGGAGAACCTCACGCACTGCTACTCGCACCACGGGGGCGATGCGTGCCCGCGCTGCAAGGAGCGCGGCGCGCCGGCGGTCGTCGCCGAGGTGAACGCGCTCCTCGCCGAGGGCGCGTGGGAGGCGAACCCCGCCGCCGAGGCGATCGTGTGGGACTGGGGCTGGGCCGACGCGTGGGTCGAGCCCGTCGTCGCGCGCCTGCCGGCGCGTTGCCGGCTCCAGAGCGTGAGCGAGTGGTCCGTGCCGATCACCCGCGGCGGCGTGGCGAGCGCGGTGGGGGAGTACTCGATGTCCGCGATCGGCCCCGGCCCGCGCGCGACGCGCCACTGGGAGATCGCCGCGGCGCGCGGCCTCAGGACCATGGCGAAGGTGCAGGTCAACAACACCTGGGAGCTCTCGTCGGTGCCGTTCATCCCGGTGCCCGGGAACGTCGCCGAGCATCTCGCGCGGCTCAGGGCGCGCAACCTGTCGGGGCTGATGCTGGGCTGGAGCCTCGGCGGCTCTCCCTCGATCAACCTGCGCGTCGTCGAGAAGTTCACGGGCGAGCGCGTGCCCTCGGTCGGCGCGGCGCTCGGGGAGGTGGCCGAGGAGACCTACGGGCGCGAGGCCGCGCCCGGCGTCTGCGAGGCCTGGCGCCGCTTCAGCGCGGCCTTCGACGAGTTCCCGTTCCACATCGGCGTCGTGTACGCCGGGCCGCAGCAGCTCGGCCCCGCGAACCTGCTCTACCGCGAGAAGACCGGCTATCGCGCCACGATGACGGGCTTTCCGTACGACGACCTGGACGGCTGGCGCGCCGTGTACCCCGCCGAGGTGTTCGAGCGGCAGTTCCGCGCGCTCGGCGCCAAGTGGCAGGACGGCGTCGCGGCGTTCGCCGAGGCGCTGCCGCGCGTTCCCGAGTCCATGCGCCGCGCGGCCGAGCGCGATCTCGGGGTCGCCGA
>JBFZCA010000351.1:0-23744 GCA_041308205.1 Planctomycetota bacterium
CGCGCTCGCGGCGATGCTCGGCATGGCGCTCCGTGCCGGGCCGGATGACCTGTACATCACCGAGTTCCTGGCGTTCAACGAGAGCACGTACCCCCCCGTCGAGCACTCGTACACCGACGAGGACAAGGACTGCTCGGACTGGATAGAGATTCTCAACGCGGGCGGCGACCCCGTCGACCTGGCCGGCTGGTTCCTGAGCGACGATCCCGACGACCTGCGCAAGTGGGAGTTCCCCGCCATGACGATCGAGCCGGGCCAGCTCCTCGTCATCTTCACCTCGGGCAAGGACCGGCGCGACCCCGCCGCCAACCTGCACGCGAACTTCAAGCTCAGCTCGGGCGGCGAGTTCATCGCGCTCGCCGCGCCCGAGGGGCGCGTGGTCGCCGGCTACGGCCCGCTCTTCCCGCCCCAGCACACCAACGTCTCGTACGGCCTCGCCATGACTTCGGAGGCCATGCCGCTCCTTCCCATCAACGGCGCGGCGCGCGTGCTCGTGCCCGCGGATGACGGCCTCGGCGCGGCCTGGACCGATCCCGCCTTCGACGACGGCGCGTGGACGGCCGGTACGGGCGGCGTCGGCTACGACAGAAAGACGACGCCGACGTACAGGACGCTGATCGGCACCGACATCGAGGCGAGCCTGTACAACATCAACACCTCGGCCTACATTCGCATGCCGTTCAACCTCGCAGACCCCTCGCGCTGCGATGCCGCGATCCTCTCCATTCATTACGACGACGGCTTCGTCGCGTACCTGAACGGCGCCGAGGTCGCGCGCCGCAACGCGCCGGCGACGCTCGCCTGGAACGCGGTCGCCACGGCGACGCACGACGGATCCAAGGCCGAGACCATCACCCTCTCCGGCGTCAAGAAGCTGCTCCGCGCGGGCGCGAACGTCCTCGCCATCCACGGCCTGAACCGCTCGCCCGTCACCCAGAACGATTTCGTGATCGCGGCATCGCTCGAGGCCGTCTCGCTCGAGTCCCTCGACGCGGATCAGGTGCTGTACTTCGACGTCCCGACGCCGGGACAGTTCAACGGCGACGGCTTCCCCGATGTCGTGGATGAGCCGCGCCCGTCGCACCCGAGCGGCTGCTATCCGGCCGAGTTCCAGCTCACGCTCGCCGTCGATGCGCCCGATGCGGTCATCCGCTACACGACGAACCGCGCGGTCCCGACGGAAACGTCGACCGCCTATGCCGGCCCGATCACCATCACCGGCACAAGCATGATCCGGGCGCGGGCGTTCGCGCCGGGGCGCCTGCCGAGCCCGGTCGTCAGCTACACGTACGCGCTGCTCCTCGATGCCACGACCACCGGCTTCACCTCCGACCTGCCCCTCATGGTCGTCACCACGTTCGGGGGGGCCATCAACGAGACCACCTACGTGCCCTGCCAGCTCTTTCTCGCGGAGAACCAGCGCGGCAGGACCGCGCTCACCGAGTTCGCGCCCTTCGCGAGCCGCGCCGGCATCAAGTGGCGCGGCTCGAGCTCGCTCGGGTTCGCCAAGAAGATGTACGCCCTCGAGCTCTGGAACGAGCGCGACAAGGAGCTGGACGCTCCGCTCCTCGGCTTCGCCGAGGAGGCGGACTGGATCCTCTACCCCGCCTACAACGACAAGACCCTGATGCGCGATGTGCTCTCGTACGAATGGAGCAACGACATCGGACGCTGGGCGCCGCGCACGCGCTACATGGAGATGTTCCTCAACACGGGCACGGGGGGCCTGCGCTACTCCACGCACTACATCGGCATCTACGTCCTCATCGAGAAGATCAAGCGCGGCAGGGACCGCGTCGACATCGAGCGGCTCTACGCCTCGCAGAAGACCGAGCCCGGGATCACGGGCGGCTATATCCTGAAGAACGACCGCAAGGACCCGGGCGATGCCGGGTTCGTCACGACCGGCGGAGGCTACAGCGTGAGCCTGTGCTACGTCTATCCGCACGAGAATCAGAACGTGTCCAGGCCTCCGCAGGAGGTCGGCACGGTCGAGCAGAAGGCCTGGATCAAGAGCTATCTGGACCGCTTCCAGACCGCGCTCCACGGCGCGAACTTCAAGGACCCGGCGGTCGGCTATGCCGCCTACATCGATCCCCTGTCCTTCATCGACCACCACATCATTGTCGAGCTGACGAAGAACATCGACGGCTACCGCCTGAGCACCTTCATGTACAAGGACAAGGGCGGCAAGCTCAACATGGGGCCCGTGTGGGACTACAATCTGTGCCTGGGGAACGCCGACTACAACGACGGGTGGCTCACGACCGGGTGGTACTACACGATCTACCTCAACTCCTACCAGGAATACCCCTTCTACAGGCGCCTCATGCAGGACCCGGCGTTCATGGAACTGTACCGCCAGCGGTGGTTCGAGCTGCGCGACGGGCCGCTCTCGCATGCGGCGCTGATGGCCTCGGTCGATGCGAGCTGCGACATCATACGCGAGTCCCAGGTGCGCAACTTCAAGCGCTGGCCGGTGCTCGGCGTCGATCTGTGGCCCAACTGGTACGTCGGCCCGACCTGGGAGGCGGAGATCGACTGGATGCGGGCCTGGATCCGCGACCGCGTCCTGTGGATGGACAGCCAGTTCCTCGTGCCGCCCACACTCAGCAGCAACGGCGGCGAGGTGGACCCCGGTTTCCAGGTCACGATCACGGCGCCGGCCGGCGCGATCATGTACACGCTCAACGGGCCCGACCCGTCGGACCCCGACATCCAGGGCTCCCCCCGGCTCCTCACGTACGCCGAGCCTATCACGATCATGGAGAACACCCGCATCAGGACGCGCGTGCAGGTGGGCGGCAGTTGGAGCACGATGAAGGAGGCCACGTTCATCATCGCGACGCCGCGCCTGGTCGTCACCGAGATCATGTACAACCCCAAGCCCGTCAGCCCCTACTCGGCGAGCCAGCTCGAATTCCTCGAGCTCGCGAACGCGGGCGATGTCCCCATCGCGCTCCCGGGCGCGAAGATCTCCAAGGGCGTCACGTTCGAGTTCCCCGCGACCGGACCCGCGCAGCTTGCCCCCGGCGAGCGCGTCGTCGTGACCAGGGACCTGACCGCCTTTGCGGCCGTGTACGGGGCCGAGGGCATCGCGGTCGCCGGGCCCTGGACGGGCATCCTCAGCGACGTCGGCGAGACGGTCGCGACGACGGGGGCGCTCGGCGAGCCGTGCGTCGACGTCTACTACCGCGACTCGTGGGTCCCCGGGACCACCGACGGCGGCGGGTACTCGCTCGTCTTCACCGCGCCGCTCGACACGCCGCTCGAGAACTGGGGCGACCAGGCCAACTGGGGCCAGAGCGCCGCCGAGGGCGGTTCGCCCGGCAAGGCGGAGCCTCCCGGCGGCCGCCAACTGCCCGCCGACACGAACCAGGACGGCCGCATCAACGTCTCCGACGCGGTCACGCTGATCAAGACTCTGTACGGCACCGCCAACCAGACGCTGCCGTGCGCCGGCGCGGCGCTCGCGGACGGCGGCAACGCGATCGTGTTCGATGTGAACGGCGATTCGTCCGTGAACCTCGGCGATGTCCTCCACGTGCTCGCCTATCTCTTCACGAGCGGTCCTCCGCCCGCCTACGGGACGCGATGCGCGCCCGTCGCGGGCTGCCCCGAGGTGTGCACGCCGTAGCCGGCGCAGAGACCCCGTGCACCGCCTGCGTTCGATCGGCGGAATTTTGGAGATCCCGCCCCGGACCGGTGGTACAATGCCCGGTAGGCGCCCGCAAGGCGCGGGCGCATCTCCGTGGCAGGTGCACCATGGATGAGAACCCGCGCAACACCGTGTCGTGCCGTTCCGGCGCCGAGTGCGTCGCCGGGGCGTTCCTTGCGGTCCGCGACAGGGCATCGATCGAGATTCCCCTGGACTCCCTGCACGGACCGGAGGACTGGCCGCTCCTGTACGGCGCGCCCGGCCTCTTCCACGTCGAGATCGGCGCGGGCCGCGACACGCTGCTGCTGGAGCTCGGCCGGCAGTTTCCCGACCGCCTGATTCTCGGATTCGACTACTCGCGCGATCGCGTGGAGCGCCTGTCGCGCAAGATCGAGCACGCCGGCGTCGCGAACGTCAGGCTCGTGCGCAGCGAGGCGCTGCAGTGCATCGCGCGCTTCCTGCCCGCGGATTCGGTCGAGTCCTTCTACGTCTTCTTCCCGGATCCGTGGCCCAAGAAGCGCCACGAGGACAAGCGTCTCGTGAGCGGCCCGTCGGTGCGGCTTCTGACATCGCGCCTGGTGCCGGGCGGCCGGATCTTCCTGAAGACCGACGACCCGGCGTACAGCCGCCAGATGATCGATGTCCTGGAGAAGGCGCCGTTCCTGCGCAACGCCTACGGGCCGGGCAACTTCGCGCCGTTCCAGGGCCCGCTGTCCCACGAGACGCTCTACGAGCGCAAGTGGCGCGCGCAGGGCCGGTGCATCTACTCGCTCGTGTATGTTCGCACCTGCGCACCCTGACGCCGCCGCCCGCGTCGAGGCCCTGCGCGCCGCGGTGCGCGCGTTCCCCGATGCGCCCGGCGTCTATCTCATGCACGACCGGGCCGGGAAGGTGCTCTACATCGGCAAGGCCCGCAGCTTGCGGCGGCGCGTGCGCGGGTACTTCCAGGCGCTGCACGACACGCGCGCGCTGGTCCCGACGCTGCTCGCCAAGATCGCCGATGTCGACTATCTCGTGACGACAAGCGAGTCCGAGGCGCTGATCCTCGAGAACAACCTCATCAAGAAGTACCGCCCGCCGTACAATGTCCGCCTCAAGGACGACAAGACCTACCTCAGCCTCAAGGTCACGGTGCGGGACGACTGGCCGCGCGTGATCCCGGTGCGGCGCACGAGCAACGACGGCGCGGTGTACTTCGGCCCCTTCGCCTCGGCGGCCGCGGCCCGCGGCCTGCTCAAGATCATCAAGCGCGTGTTCACGCTCAGGACCTGCGCGCCGGCATTCTTCCGCGGGCGCACGCGGCCGTGCCTCCAGCACGAGATCGGCCGCTGCGCGGCGCCGTGCGCCGGCCGCATCACGCGGGAGGAGTACCGGCGCCAGGTCAACGAGGTGCTTCTGTTCCTGCGCGGGAAGACGCGCCCCGTCCTCGCGCGTCTTCGGCGCGAGATGGCCGCCGCCGCGCGCGAGCTGCGGTACGAGCGCGCCGCGGTGCTGCGCGACCGCATTCAGGCGCTGGAGCTCGCGAGCGAGCGCCAGGCGGCCCAGGACCTCAACCTCGGCGACATGGATGTATTCGGCGTGTGCGCGCAGGACCGGCGCGTCACCGTGCAGGCGCTCTTCGTGCGCGGGGGGCGCGTCCTGGACGCGGCGCCGTTCCACCTTCGAACCGCGCTGCCGCTCGCCGAGACCCTGCGCAGCTTCATCATGCAGTTCTACCTCGCCGGACGCGACATCCCCCCCGAGATCATCGTGCCCATCATGCCCGACGACCGGCCCGCGCTCGAGGCCTTCCTGAGAGAACGGCGCGGCGGCCGCGTGCGTTTCCTGCTCGGCACGCGCACCGAACGCCGCGGGCTCAGGGAGCTCGCGTCGCGGAACGCGGAGGATGCCGCGCACGGCGCCGCCCTGCGCGACGAGCGCCGCGCCGAGGCCCTCGCGCAGCTCGCGCGGGCGCTGGGGCTGCCCGGCCCGCCCCGGCGCATCGAGTGCTTCGACATCTCGACGCCCGGCGGCGCGCAGGCGACCGGCTCCATGACGGTCATGCTCGATGGCGAGCCCGCGCCGAACGAGTACCGCCGTTTCCGCATCAGGCATCCCGGCGGCATGGACGATTTCGCGATGCTCGGCGAGGCGCTCGCACGCCGCCTCGCGGGCGTCGAGCCCCTTCCCGATCTCATCGTCGTCGACGGCGGTCCGGGGCAGGTCGCGCGCGCCGCCGAGGTCATCGCCGCCGCGGGCCGCGGCGCGCTTCCGCTCGCGGGGCTCGCCAAGGGCCGGCGCAGGGAGGGCGTGCGCACCGAGGAGCGCGTTTTTCTCCCGGGCTCGCCCGAGCCGCTGTTGCTGCCCGAGGATTCGCCCGGCTCGCATCTCCTGCAGGCGCTCCGCGACGAGGCCCATCGCTTCGCCATCGCGCACCACCGCAAGCTCAGGGGCGCGCACGCGCTCATGAGCGGGCTCCAGGCCGTGCCCGGGCTCGGCCCGAAGCGCATCCGCGCGCTCTTCGAGCGCGTCGGCGGCTTCAAGGAGATGCGGGCCCTCTCCGCCGAGCAGCTCGCGGCGCGCGCCGGGATCCCCGCGCGCACGGCGGCGGCGTTGTGCGAGTTCCTGCGGCGGGGAAGCGCACCCGGCGCGCCCTGAGAGTCGGGCGCCGCGTCCTCGCGGCGGCCGCGATTCAGGAAAACCCAATTATCGGCCGATACTCAGGGCATGGAGATCGTGAGGGTACAGGAGCCGATCCTGCGCGAGAAACCGGCGCGGGCGCTTCCCGAGCCGCCGCCGCAGGCGAGCCGGCCGTTCGCACGCTCGGCGTGGAGATACGCGATCCGCATCATCCTCGTCGCGCTCATCGTGCTCGCCGCGATGCTGCTCTTCCCCTCGGAGGCGCACTGACGGGCCTCGGCGCGCACCGCGCCGCATCCGTCAGAACCGTTCGCCGTGTCCCACCGAGATTCCCAGCGGATCCTCGTCCCCCCCGGCCGTCTTCTCGCTCTGGGCGGTGTAGCCGCCGGGGCTTTCCGGCGTCCGGCCCGACGGATAGATCAGGACCGCCAGCCACACGAGCGCCCCCAGCAGCACGACCGCCGCCGCGGCCAGCGCGCAGGTCTTGACGAACCGGCTCGCGAAGACGCTCCGCGCGCGCGCGTGGAGCCGCCATTCCGCCGCCGCCCATTCGGTCGCCGTCGGCATGGGGATCGGGTCGGCCCTGAGCACGCGGTCGGTCTCGGCGAGATCGCCGAGCACGGCGCGGCAATCCTGGCACGTCGCCAGATGCATGTCGAGTCGTTCGGCGGCCTGGCGCGGCAGCTCGCCGTCGAGGTACGCCCCGAGCAGGGGCTCAATGATGCTGCAGTCGTTCGTGTTCATCGGTCACCCAGCAGCTCCGCCAGACGTTTGCGGGCATAGAAAAGCCTTGACATCACCGTGCCGGTCGAGACCCCGGTGATCTCCGCGATCTCCTTGTACGACAGTTGTTCGACGCCGTGCAAGACCACGGCGGTCCGGTGCTTCTCGCTCAAGCCGCCCAGCGCCGCCTCGAGCCGCTCGCTCAGCTCGGCCCGCTCGGCGCCGCGCTCCGGATCCGGCGTGTGCGCCGGCACCTGCACGTTCGCATCGCTCAGCGATGCGGCCGCGAGTCTCGTGCGCCGCCGCACGAAGTCGAGCGCGTGATTCACGGTCACCCGGTAGAGCCACGTGAAGAACCGCGAGCCCTGCCGGAAGCCGGCGAGGTGCTCGATCAGCTTCATGAACACCTCCTGCGTGACCTCGAGCGCGTCGTCGCGGTTGTTCGTGAGCCGGTACGCGATCCTGAAGACGCCGTTGCGATGCCTCCGGAACAGGTCGCCGAGCGCTTCCTTCCTGCCGGCCAGGAACTGGAGCACCAGACGTTCGTCCTCGCGGTCGCGCAGGAACGCGTCCTCGCGCGTCGCCGCACCATCCGTTTGGACGTCCCGATCGAGGTCGCTATTCAATCTCTCTGGTCTCCCGTGAGCCCGGGAAGCATTGTAAGCCCTCCGCGGGCGAAACTCCATCCGCGGGCACCCGAGCGCCGGCAGGTTCTCAGGCCGGACGGCGCCGCCTTCGCTTCAGCGCTCCGGCCCGCGGCTCTATCATCTTTCACGCCGCACACTTGGGAAGCGCGATCAGGGCCGCCGAGGAGCCCCGAACGCCAAGATTAATAGATTAGTTTTGCGCAATGTCGTAGTCTCGCAGTTGCAAGTCGTTCTCATACAATATCTTATATCTGCCGAGGACCGCGAGCGTGCTCCTCCATTTTTTCCTTGCGTATTGGCCATGACCACGTTAACCTATGCCCCCTAATACTTTACGTGCGCGGCCGCCGCGCGCGTTCAAAACGGTGGGCGCTGAATTTGGAATGCAAAAGAAGAGGAGTGAAATCCGATAGAAGAGTCTGTGGGGCAACGGAATACGGCAACTCCAACCTACCAATCCCTACGCTCCAAACGGTAGGTTCCTCCTTTTTCCTCGTTTATTTCAGACCCAAACAACCTCCTCATCGAGTAGGGACGGTGAGGAGCTTTTTTTTGGCCGCGGATTCCCGATCTGATCGTTCCTCCTGGAAGACCGTTCGTTAGGCGGTCGCCCGAGCGCCTGCATGTCCGTGCCGACGACCATCTGGAAAGAGATCGCGCGTTTCATGAACGGCGACGATCGCGCCGCCGTCCCGCTGTTGTGCCGCCCCGCGTTTCGCCTGGCGCGGCCCCTGACGTCGGCCGCCCGCAAGTTCCTTCGCGATCGGTCCTTCGAGCAGGCCGCGGGCCTCGCGTTCGTGACCATCGTCTCGATGATCCCGGCCGGCGTGCTCCTCGTCTTCTTCATGAAGGCGTTCGGGCTTCAGGCCTACTGGGGCGAATTCAGGCAGGCCATCCTCGAGAACCTGGTCGAGGGCACGTTCAAGCAGGATCTCGCCGGCTGGCTCGGCGAGGTCGAGAAGGACCCGCTCTCGACCCGCATCGGGACGCCGATCTTCGTGTTCGCGATCGGCGCGCTCATCTTCGCCGCGGTGTGGCTGCTCGAGGCCGGCGAGAGGGCGTTCAACCTGATCTGGCGGACATCGCGCAAGCGCTCCCGCATTCAACGCTTCATGGTGTTCTGGTCCGTTCTGACGGCGAGCCCCTTCCTGCTCGCGCTCTCGTCCTTCCTCAAGAGCCGGTTCGAGAGCCACGAGGTCATTGCCGAGCTCATCCAGGCCAGCGTTCTCTTCCGCACGCTCTACAGCCTGTGCCTTCCGGTCCTCGTGGCGACCTTCGCCTTCTTCCTCCTGTACCTGCTCCTCCCCGCGACGCGGGTCAAGCTCGCGCCCGCCCTGGCCGGAGCCGTGCTCGCCGGCTTTTTCTGGGAACTCGCGAAGGCATGGATGAGCTACACCATTCCCCGCGCCATCACGATCAGCCTCTACGGTTCCCTGGGCGCCATCGCCGTGTTCTTCGTCTGGCTCTACGTCGCGTGGGCCGTGACCCTCCTCGGCGCCCAGTTGAGCTTCACGGTCCAGAACCCCCGGGAGGCGTTCGCCCTCCTGGCCGCGCGCGCGGGGTCGTTTCAGGCGCCTCCCGGGCTGGTGGCGGTCGCCGCGGCCCTCCAGATCGCACGCGCCTCGGCCGCGGGCGCCAAGGCGCCGACCATCGATGCGCTCGCCGAGCGCTGGTTCTGTCCGCGGGACATCATCCTGCAGGCGCTCGATCGTTTCGTGCCGGACTGCTTCCATCCGTCTCTGGCCGACGAGGACATGTACTACCTTTCCCGCGATTCCGACCAGGTGCTTCTGCGGGATCTTCTCGGCGCCGGGGTCGCCTCGGCGGCCCGCCACTGCGACTGCTTCAAGGACGATTCCATCAAGGAGTTGCTCGTCCTGCTCGAGAAGGGCGTCGCCGGGACTTTGGGCGACTTGAGCGTGCGGGACCTCGTCCGGCGTAAGTTATCCTTACGCGTTGCCGATAACCCGCAAACCGATCAGAATTAATAACTTACCTCCCCCAAGTCCCCACATTAAAAAGACGAGACTATGCATTGACAAGCTTCGAGCCGTCATTAAGATGTACGGTTCGATCACCCGGCGCCCGCACTTGACCGCGAACGCGGGCGTGAGGACTACAAGGAGAAGAAAAAGAGACGCCATGCAGCAGAGCGAAACCCGCGACGACGCCGCCACCGGGAAGGTCTCGGAGCAGACCGGGCAATCTCTCGCTGACCCCCCGCTCATTTTTGATTCCCAGGTCGAGCGCCTCCTGACGCTGGCGGAGGCGACCCTCTCCGGCAAGAAGGTCGCAGAGAATCCTCACGCGCCGCAGAAGGAGCCCGACGCCAGGAAGGCCAAGAGCACACCCGAAGCCGAGGAGCGCTCGACGCCGCCGGCGCTGCTCGTCGTGCGCGGCGCGAGCGGCGCGGGCAAGACGACCGTCCTCGAGCGCTTCGCCGCGGGCCTCAACGTCAAGAGTTTCTTTCTGCGCTGTCATGAAGGTTGGACCGACCCTCTGCACGTGTTCGTCGATCTCGTGGCCGCGTTGCGCAAGTCGCGTCAGGGGGTCGAACGCGTCCTCGAGCGCCATGCCTGGGGGCTCACGCCCGTGTGCCCGGCCGGCGCGAAGGACATGCCCGCCGAGCCGATCGACAAGCTGACCTTCTTCGCGGCGCTCGCGGGCTTCCTCACGGACCTGGCGCGCGAGGAGCCCTTCGTCGTGATCATCGACGATCTGAGCTGCGGCGACCCGCTCGTGCCGGAGTTCCTCGGATTCCTCGGGCGCGCGCTCCGAAAGACGTATACCGCCGCATTCGCGCGGCGTAACGATGCCGGGCAGCCCGACACGCCCAGGCTCCTCGCCGTCGTGTCGGCCTCCCCGCTCGAAGACGGCGACGATCCGCACGCCAGGGCGCTGGCCGGCCTCATGGAGGAACAGTTCGCCGTGGTCACGGATCTTCCCGAGGCGGATCGAGCCCAGTGCCAGCGGCTTCTGTCCGCCTCGCCCTGGCGCAAGCTCTCCAACGGGAACCTCGCGCGTTTTCTGGCGCTCTCCCAGGGCAATCCGCTCAGGTGCCGCGCGCTGCTCCGGCTGTGCGAGGCGGCCTCGCCCGAAACCAACGCCGACGGGGCCGTCGCCCGCGCCGAGCATCTGGCCGCCGACGGCGTCGTCCGCGGCCTCATGCTCCGGCTCAGCCCCGCGCTCAGGAACCTGATCTCCGTCCTCGCGCTCTTCCGGCGCCCCGTGGCCGAGGACATGCTCGGCCGCGTCATGGAACGCCGGGATGTGGACCATCTCCTGATCGAGGCCGAGCAGTGCGGGCTCGTGTGCGGATCGCCCCAAGGCTGGTTCCTCGCGAACCACGAGTTGGCCACGGTGGCGCACCAGATCCTGACGCCGTCCGAGCGCGCCCAGTGGCACGACCGCATCGCCGCGAGTCTCGCCGGCGACGGCCCGCAGGACCGCCCGGACCTCCCCTACGCGCTCTGCCAGCACCTGGTGAGCGGCGGCAACCCTCGTGCGGCGATCGAGCCGGGGCTGCGCGCCGCGGAGTTCTTGACGCGGAGCTTCGCGTTTCAACGCGCCCTGGTCGTCCTGTACAACCTGCTGGGCATTCTCCGCACGGCGCCGCCGTGCGGCGCGAGCCCCGCGGAAGTCACGCTGAGAATCATCGAGATCGAGGAGCGCATCGGCCGCGTCGAGGCGGCCAAGCGCAACCTCAAGATGCTGCTCTTCGAGCCCGGCGATCCGTCGCTCGACGACGCGACGCGGGCCGACCTCTACGTGCGCCTGGCCCGCGTCTACATGGCCGCCGGCCGCCACTCGAAGGCGCTCCGCACCGCGAGCCGGGGCTTCGTCAAGAAGCTCCCCGAGCGGAGCCTGGCGCGACTCTGGGAGGCGATCGCCGCGATCCACCTCGATCGGAACGATCCCAAGAAGGCGCTGAACTACTGCCTGCGCGGCCTGAGCCACGCGCGGGGCGATGACGCGGGCGCGGAGCGCGCCGACCTCAGGCAGCTCCTGGCGCGCATCTACCGCGCGCGGGGCGCCTACGGTCTCGCCATCGAGAGCCTGCTGCAGGCGCTGGAAACCGTCGAACGCACGGCGGGCGAGCACGCGGCGCGTCCGATCCTCGACGAGCTGGGCGCCCTGTACCTGGCCCAGGGCAACTACTTCCGCGCCGCGCGCTATCTCTACCGCTCGCTGGATGCCAAGCGCGCCGTCCACGACTTCCAGGGCATGGCGGCCTCCTATGCGGCGCTCGGCGAGGTGTACTCCCGCAGCGGCAACTTCTCCAAGGCCCTGGAAGAGCAGCGCAAGGCGGCCGAGGCGCACGAGCTGCTCGGGGACTGGGGCGGCCTCGGCCGCGATCTCATCGAGGCCGGCGATGCCCTCCGCAGCCTTGGGGACATCGGCGACGCGACCGCGTGTTACCGGAGCGCCATCGATGTCGCCGAGAAGAGCGGCCGCACCGAGGATCTCGTCTCGGCGTTCATGGCGCTGGCGGAGACCTACTTCTTCCTCGGAGACCTCAGGCAGGCCGAGACGTATCTGCGCCAGGTGCAGATCCTGGCCCAGGAGTTCAAGCTGCGCGTCTTCGAGGCCCGCAGCGAGCAGCTCGCGGGCGTCATTGCCACGTTCCACCGGGAGTGGGACGATGCCGCCAAGCATCTTCAGAAGGCGGGAGACCTGTACGCCGGCCTTGGCATGCGCTGCGAGGAAACCGACGCCAGGCTGGACCTGGCCTACACGTATTACGACCGCGAGCTCTTCGACGAGGCGCTGAAGACGGCGGGCAAGGCCCAGGCAAGCGCCGACGAGCTGCGCGCGCCGCTCCTCCAGGCCCGCGCGCTGCAGATCAAGGGCTTCGTCTACCGGCTCTCCGAGACCGGCATGCCCGGCAAGTGGCGCGAGTACCTGGACCGCGCGCTCCAGATCGCGCGGTCGGTGGCCGATGTGCGCCTGCACTTCGAGATCCTGTACTCCCTGGGCAAGGCCTACCATTTCGAGCAGAGCCACGAGGAGGCCGAGAGCTGGTATCGCAAGGCAGGCGACATCCTCGATCGCGTCGCGGCGAGCCTGTCCGAGGATGAGGCGCTCCGGTTCTGGGCGGACAAGCGCCGCAAGCTCTTCAAGGAGGATTACGAGCGGCTCCGGCGCGAGTTCGGAGCGCGCGCGTCCGCCCCCGCCGGCCGCGAGAAGGCGAACGACGGCTGGTCCGAGAACATCGACGCGGCCGCGTACCAGGACCTGCTGTCGAAGGTCGGACACCTGGCCGCGGCGACCACGCACGCGAACTTCTACGTCCAGCTTCTCGGCCTGGGGCTCGATCTGGTGAAGGCCGACCGCGGCTTTCTCGTGGAGGTCACGGCAACGGGCTGGCAGTACGCGGCATACCGCGGCCTCCGGCCCGAGACGCTCACGGGACGGCTCAGCTACGCCGAGACCCTCGTCAACGAGGCGCTCAGGCGGCGCAGCGTGTTCATCACCACCGGCAAGGAGGAAGAGGAGAAGTTCGGAAGCCGCACCGCGCTGGCCGAGTTCAAGGACCGCGAGGCCGTGCTCCTGCCGATCATGAACGGCACGGAAGTCATGGGCGTGCTCTACGGGGACCAGACGATCGAGGGCGACAGCGGCTTTCCGCCCTGGACGCGCGAGATCCTGGAGCAGTTCCAGTTCCACGCCGGCACGGCCTGGCGGAACCGCCGGACGTTCCTGGCGGCGACGACCTGGCCCGGCACGCCGTTCCTCGTGGAGCCGTACTTCACGCAGGTCGTGCGGGAGGCCCAGGCGCAGGAGGCGCGCGGCGGGAAGCCGTGCGCGCTCCTGGGCATCCGCCTGCCGTTCCCGCTCGGGGACCTGGCGCCGCACCACGCGCGGAGCATCCAGTACGTGATCGGCCGCGAGAACGCGGCCGGCGTGCTCGGCGACAGCGTCGTCGTCGTGCTCCTCAGGGCCGACGCGACGCCCAAGGAGACCGAGGCGTCCGTGAGCTCGCTTCTGGCGAGCCTGCGCAAGCTCCTCCCGGTCAAGCAGCACCTCCTGTACAGGCCCGAGGACCCGGCGGGGAACCCGCGCGAGTGGCTCCAGCGCCTGAAGCACGTCCTGAACCCGTCCGCGCAGCTCGCCGACGAGATCCAGGACCTGACCGGGTGCGAGGTCAGCCTGCGCGATGCCAAGCAGATTCTCGAGAAGCACATCATCATGAAGACCCTGCGGCATGCGAAGGGGAATATCACGCGCGCGGCGGAGTTGCTCGGCATCCACCGGCCGCAGCTCTCGCAGCTCATACGGAAGCACGAGCTGCGCAAGGAAGCCTTCCTCTAAGGGCCCGCGCAAGAATAACTTCGGTGTTTCGCGCCCTGGATTCGGTCGGATTTGGCCGCGACGATTGAGCAAAACCGCAGGCGTATTGGGGAAATACGTCGAGGATTTTGCGATTGAGGAGCGACCGAAGACGGCCGGAGCCAGGGATGCGAGGCGCCGAAGTTATTCTTGCGCGGGCCCTAAGCGGCGCGGGGCTGCCGGGACAACGCGGCTGCGGCGCCGAGGCCGCGCCGGCGCCTTGCCTTCCCTCCCGGGACTGGTACGATGGCGGGCCTGAAAGGTTCGGGCCGCCACGGGCGAACCGGGGATCGTGTTATCGCGGAGTCATGTGACTGCAACGCCGACAAAGCCCATTCGGACGCTGACCACCATCAAGCGGATTCTCGCCTATGCGCTGCCGTACATGGGGCGCATCGCCATGGTCATGGGGCTGACGGCTTCCTACACGGCCTGCCTGACCCTGCGCCTGGGGCTCATCGGGCTCCTCGTCGACGGCGTCCTGCTCTCCGACTTCGGCGGCAGCCAGAAGAGCGTGGCGCTGCGCGCCTACCAGACGATCAGCTCGTTCCTCGGCAGCGATGTGCGCGTGGCCAAGTCCTACCGCAAGTACGACCCCTTCGCCGAGCTCACGGCCGAGGGCGACTTCGCGGCCGGCGCGACCATGACCTCGTACGAGTGCGCCGGCGGCACGCTGCGCGATCTGTGGCTCGAGGCCGGCCCCGCGGCGGCGGGCGAGCGCGGCGACGGCGGCCGCGACCGCCCCTTCCTCCGCATGGAGATCTTCGGGCCCGAGACCGCCGAGAACCTGGGCGACGGGCGCTGGCGCTTCACGCACGGCGAGGTGACCTTCTCGACCGGCGATTCGCTCACGAACGAGGAGCGCATGCAGTACATCAAGGCGTTCTGCGTGATCGCGCTCTTCCTGGCCTTCGGCATCGGTGTCACCAGCTTCGCCAAGGACTACTTCTCGCGCAAGGTGTACTTGCGCATCTCGGCCGACATCCGCGAGGAGATCTACGCGCACCTGAGCCGGCAGTCGGTGGCCTTCTTCGACCGCCAGAAGAGCGGCGACCTCATCAGCCGCTCGATGCACGACACGTCGGTGCTGCAGGAGTTCCTGCGGTTCATGTTCGAGAACGTCCTCGAGGAGCCGTTCACGGTCTTCTTCAGCCTGGCCGTGGCGTTCGCCGTCCATCCCCTGCTCACGCTCGCGAGCCTGCCCTTCCTGGCCCTGCTCTTCTACCCCGTGTGGCGGGCGGGCCGCAAGGTGAAGAAGCACGGCAAGGGCCGCATGCGGCAGCTCGGCATCGTCACCGAGGAGATCCACCAGCTCTACACGGGCATCCGCATCCTCAAGGCCTTCAACATGGAGGACGAGGAGCGCCGCAACTTCGCCAAGGAGAACGCCAAGTACATCCGCCTGGCCATGCGGATGGAGAAGGCGAAGATCACGAGCCGGAGCACGCTCGAGATCCTGTACAACGTCGGCATCGCGGCGGTGGTGCTCGCCGTCGGCTACCTCATCACCCGCCAGACCCACGGCCTGGGGGACTTCGGCATCTTCCTGGGCGCGCTGTTCTCCATCTACCGGCCGCTCAAGAGCATCACGCGCGCGTACGGCCACCTGGCGGAGACGCTCGCGGGCGCCGAGCGCGTGTTCGAGATCCTCGACCGCACGCCCGATGTGTGCGATGCCCCCGACGCGGTCGCCATCGACCGCGTCCGGAGCGGCATCGAGTTCCGCGACGTCTGCTTCGCGTACGACCCGGACGGCGGCGGAGACCCCGTCCTGCGCAACATCTCCTTCGCGGCCGGGGTCGGCGAGGTCATCGGCATCGCGGGGCCGAGCGGCGCCGGCAAGACGACGCTGGTGGACCTCATCCCGCGCTTCTACGAGCCCCAGCACGGCGCGATCCTCCTGGACGGGATCGACACGCGCAGGATCGCGCAGCAGTCGCTGCTCGCCCAGATCGCGATCGTGGGCCAGGACCCCTTCCTCTTCAACACCACGGTCGCCGAGAACCTCCGGTACGGCCGCAGAAACGCCACGTTCGACGAGATCGTCGCCGCGGCCGCGAAGGCCAACATTCACGATGTCGTCGCGGCGCTGCCCCAGGGCTACGACACGGAGATCGGCGAGCGCGGCGCCAAGCTCTCGGGCGGCGAGCGCCAGCGCCTCACGATCGCGCGCGCGCTCCTGAAGAACGCGCCGATCCTCATCCTCGACGAGGCGACCTCGTCCCTGGACAGCGAATCGGAGAAGCTCGTCCAGGAGGCGCTCGTCCACCTCATGGAGAACCGCCTGACCTTCCTGATCGCGCACCGGCTCTCGACGCTCAACTGCGCCGACCGGATCTTCGTCATCGAGGAAGGCCGCATCGCGGAGATCGGCAGCCACGAGGAGCTCCTGGCGCGCAAGGGCACGTACTACCGGCTCTACCGCCTCCAGCATCCGGAAGACTGACCCGCCGCGGCACGCAACCGGCGCCGTGGAGAGCGGCGTCAGGCCGCCCCCGAGGGAGGACGGCAGCCGTTCGCGGTTTTCTCGCCGTCGTCGTCTTCGTGCCGTTGCCCCCGTGCGCCCGATTCGTCGTTCCGTCTTCGCGCCTTCGACCCTACGCGCCTTCTCCGCTCGCCCGCAGCCACGCGACGTACCTGGCCGCGCCCTCGCGGAGCGACACCCGCGGCGCGTAACCGAGCTCGTGGCGCGCGCGCGCGATGTCCGCCGATGTCAGCGACACATCGCCGCGCGACGCGGGGCAGAACTTGAGCACGGCCTTCTTCCCCAGCGCCTCCTCCAGCACGCGGATCGTCTCCAGGACCGTGACCGTCTCGCCGCGGCCGAGGTTGTAGACCCGGCAGCCGCCGGGCCTGTCGATCGCGCGCACGACGCCGTCGACGATGTCGTCGATGTACGTGAAGTCGCGCCGCGCCGAGCCGTCGCCCAGCACGGTCAGGGGCTCGTCCGCCGCAATCGCCCGCGCGAAGGCGGCGATGGCCATCTCGGGCCGCTGGCGGGGTCCGTACACGGTGAAGAAGCGCAGGGCCACGACGCTCGTGCCGAAGGCGTGCGCGAAGCTGTGGCACAGAAGCTCGCCCGCCTTCTTCGTCGCCGCGTAGGGCGAGACGGGATGGTCGACGCGGTCGGACTCCTTGAAGGGGCCGTGCGGACGCTCCCCGTAGACCGACGAGGAGGAGGCGAACACGAAGTGCGGCACGCCCGCCGCGCGCGTCCCATCCAGCATCACCGCCAGGCCGCGCATGTTGATGTCGGTCGATGTCACCGGGTCTTCCAGCGACGCGCGGACACCCGGCCGCGCCGCCAGGTGCACGACCGCATCGGGCCGGCAGTGCGCCAGCAGCGCGGCCGTCTCGGGCGAGCGGATGTCGGTCTCGGCGAAGGCGAAACGCCCGTGCGCGCGCAGCGCGGCCAGGTTGCGCTCCTTGCGCGCACGCTCGTAGTACGGATCGAAGTTGTCGATGCCGATGACCTCATCGCCGCGCGCGAGCAGCGCCTGGGCCGTCCACGAGCCGATGAACCCGGCCGCGCCGGTGATGCACACCCGCATACAGCTCCTCTCTCACGCGCGATAGCGCGTCGGATCCTCCACGGCGGCCTCCGCGAACCCGCGCCGCCTGAGCACGCAACTGTCGCAGCGGCCGCAGGCGCGCCCCTCGGCATCGGCATCGTAGCAGCTCACCGTGCGCGCCAGATCCAGGCCCAGCGACCGCGCCAGGCGGATGATCTCGGCCTTGCGCATCGCCAGCAGCGGCGCGCGGATCGCCGGCGCGCGGCCCTCCGCGCCCGCCCGCGTTCCGGTCGCCGCCACGCGCTGCATGCTCTCGATGAACTCGGGCCGGCAATCGGGATAGCCGCTCCAGTCCATGTGGTTGACGCCGATGAAGACATCCGAGGCGCCGCGCGCATCCGCCCAGGCGAGCGCGTAGGCGAGGAAGACCGTGTTGCGCGCCGGCACGTAGGTCGGGGGCACGGGCCCCGCGGCGGGGTCCTCGCGGTCGCGCGGCACCTCGCCCGGCCCCGTGAGCACGGATCCGCCCATCGATGCCAGATCGATGGCGATGACGTGATGGCCGTCCACGCCGAGCGCGCGGCCGATCTCCAGCGCCCGCGCGACCTCGACCGCGTGCCGCTGTCCGTACGCGAACGTGAGCGCGACGACCGCGAAGCCCTCGCGCCGCGCCAGCGCCGCGCAGGTCGCCGAGTCGATCCCGCCGCTCAAGAGAACGATCGCCTGTGTCCGCTCCATGGTCATGCACCTCCGCCGCGCCGGCGAAGGATGCCCATTGTAGCGGTTCTCCCCCTGCGATTCACGACCCGCGCCGCGGGCCTGTCTATCGGGCGGCGTTTCTGGTACGCTACCGGCGTCATGCGAGTCCTGTTCGTCGCCGACCGACTCACGTACGACGGGCGCAGCAACTACGCGCTCGGTCTCGCCCGCGGCCTCACGGAGGCGCGGGTCGAGCTCCAGTTCGCCCTGACGGGCGGCGAGCTGCGCGGACGGCTCGAGGACTTCAAGGTCGAGAGCTACCTGATCAAGCACAATTTCTTCTCCTTCCGCAAGCTCGTCCGTTTCCTGCGCGAGTTCAAGTCCGACGTCATCCACGTGACGAGCGAGCAGGCGCTCGGCCCGGCCAGGAGGATCGCCCGCGCGCTCCGGCGCGGCTACCTGGTGACGATCCACGATCTTCTCGATCCCGAGGCCATGCACCTCCAGGAGACCGAGGTCCA
The DNA here is from genome assembly GCA_041308205.1 of Planctomycetota bacterium. Taxonomy (GTDB): domain Bacteria; phylum Planctomycetota; class UBA8108; order UBA8890; family UBA8898; genus UBA8898. The sequence goes on from JBFZCA010000351.1 coordinate 18,710, forward strand.
GGGCGTCATCGTGGCCAACGAGGACCTCCGCGAGACGCTCGTCAACCGCCTCCACGTGCCCAAGGAGAAGATCCGCATGATCGCCCGGGGCGTGGACCTGGACGCCTTCGACATCGCGGCGCCGCACTTCGAGCACCGCCTGCCGGTCGTCGGCTGCATGGGCCGCTTCGCGGCCGGCAAGAGCCACGAGCACTTCCTGCGGGCCGCCCGCATGGTGATCGACGCGGGGCGCGAGGCGCTCTTCCTCATCGTCGCCCACGGCGGCGAGGAGCGGCACCTGCGCCGCACGATCGAGGAGCTCAAGCTCAAGGAGGCGGTCACGATCGCCGCGCCCCAGGCCGAGGCGCGCAAGCTCTACGTCGCCATGGACATCGTCGTCCTGCCCGCCGAGAAGGCGACTAGCTCCACGACCGCGCTCGAGGCCATGGCCTCGCGCCGGCCGGTCATCGCCAGCGTCGCGGGCGACCTCCTGCACCTCGTGCGCGCCGAGGAGAACGCGCTCGCCGTCGAGCCCGGCGACGCCGAGGGCCTCGCCCGCGCAATCACGCGGCTCCTGTCGGAGCCCGAATTCGCGCGCGAGCTGGGCGAGTGCGGCCGCGTCTTCGTGACCCAGAAGTACCCCCTGGCCCGCATGGTCGAGCACACGATCGCGCTCTACGAGGAGGTCGTGCGCGGGGAATTCCCCCGCCGGTGAGAGACGGAGCCATGAGTGCAACGCCGCGTGTCGCCGTGATCATCCCGGCCCGTCTGGCCTCGACGCGCCTGCCCCGCAAGGTGCTCCTGAACCGCACGGGCAAGTATCTCATCCAGCACGTCTGGGAGCGCCTCGCGCCGCTTGCGGGGGAGGTCGCGGCGGTGATCATCGCCGCCGACACCCCCGAGGTCATGACGGCGGCGCGCTCCTTCGGCGCCGACGCGCGCCTGACCAGGGCCGACCACCCGAGCGGGACGGACAGGGTCGCCGAAGTCGCACGGGACCTCCCGGTCGACGTCGTCGTCAACGTGCAGGGCGACGAGCCGACGATCGACCCGGACGACATCCGCGCCCTCATCGCGCCGTTCGCCGCCGAGCCGGACCTGTGCATGGCGACGCTCGCGCGGCGCCGGAGCGACCCCGAGGGCCAGGCGAGCCCCCACCTCGTCAAGATCGTCACCGATTGCGAGGGCTACGCGCTCTACTTCTCGCGCGCTCCCATGCCGTATCCGCGGGAGGGACCCTGCGCGTGGCTCCACCACACGGGAGTCTACGCCTACCGCAAGGAGTTCCTGCTGCGCCTCGGCACGCTGGCGCCGACGCCGCTCGAGCGCACGGAACGGCTCGAGCAGCTCAGGGTTCTCGAGCACGGCCACAGAATAAAGGTCGTTCTCACGGACCGCGCCTACGAGGGCATCGACACGCCGGAGCAGTACGAGGAGTTCGTGCGGAAGGAGGCTGGAGGCTGTAGGCTATAGGCTGATGCCATCGTGAGCCTAGAGCCTACAACCTACAGCCTACGGAGCATACGACCATGAGCGAGCAGGATTCCCGCCGCGGCAACGACGACTGGAAGACGCGCGCCGAGGAAGCGCGCAAGAAGCTGGATGAGAAGCTGCGCAGCATGCCCGAGGAGGAGCTGCGCCTCCCGCCGGCGAGCTTCATGACGATCGTGTCCACCTTCGTCACGCAGGCGATGGTGGCGCTCGGGGAGATGGCGGTGCCGGGCGCCGAAGGGCGCGAGCTCGACCCCGAGGGGGCGAAGTTCGCGATCGACTCGCTCGCCGTTCTCAAGGAGAAGACCGCGGGCAACCTCGCGCCCGAGGAAGAGCGCGCCCTGGACGACGTGCTCCAGGGGCTGCGCCTGCGGTTCGTTCAAAAAGTCGGCCGGGCCGAGAAGTAGGACGCGTGCGCGTCCTGTACAGCGGACTCCTGAGGTCGCCCGCGAGCTGGGCGCGCGTCGGCCGCGAGTTTCTCGCGGCGCTCCAGCGCCTCGGCGTCGAGGTCGGCGCGCTCACGATGCGCGGGTTCCTCCATTCCCCGCAGTTTCCGCTGCCGCCCGGCGTGTGCGAGGTCGGACGCGACGACTTCCCGGCCGACGTCGAGCTGACCTTCGCCCACCCGGGCCTGTACCACCGCCTCAGGGCGCCCAGGCGCGCGGGCATCCTCGTGTACGAGGCCGACCGCATGCCCTCGCAGTGGGCGCCCGCCATCCGCCGTTCGCTCGACCTGCTGCTCCTGCCGAGCGAGTTCTGCCGCCGGGGGGCCCTCGCCGCCTCCGTTCCCTCGCACCTCGTGCGCACCGTGCCGTTCGGCGTCGACAGCCGCGTCTTCGCGCCGGGCGCCGACCCGCCCGCGAGCCCCTTCGTCTTCCTCTCCGTCGCGGCGCCCCATCACCGCAAGGGCCTGCGCGAGCTGCTCCTCGCGTACCGCGCCGCGTTTTCGGCCGCCGATGACGTCCGCCTGCTCGTCAAGACCACGTACGATCCCGCCACGCGGCCGCGGCGCTTCCGCTGGGAGATCGCGTCGTTCCGGGAATTGCTCGACGAGGGCCGCTTCGATGACCCGGCCGCGCCCCGCGTCAAGTTCCAGGCGGGAACGCTCTTCGATGAGGACCTCGCGCGGCTCTACCGCACGGCGCACGCGTACGTGCAGTCGTCGTACGGCGAGGGATTCGGCCTGGCCGCCCTCGAGGCGGCGTCCTGCGGCTGCGCCGTGATCACGACGAACTTCGGCGCCGGGGCCGAGGTGTTCGACCGCGAGTCCGCGCTCCAGGTCGCATCCGACCCCGTGTCCGCGGGCCCCTACGAGTACGACCGCGATTCGGGCGGGCTCATGGGCAGGCCCGATGTCCTCCAGCTTTCGCGGGCCATGCGCTCCCTGTGGGAGGATCGCGCGCTCCTGGCAAGGCTCAGGCGCCGCGCGCGCGACGTCGCCTCGCGCTACGGCTGGGACCAGGCCGGAAAACAGCTCCGCGGGTACCTGCATGAGCTCTGCGAACGACCGCCCGCCCACTGAGTCCCTGTCCGTCGATGCCCTGCGCATCGACACCGAGGCCGGGCGGCGCTACGTCTACACGCGCACCGGCCCCTCGGAGCGGCTCCGCCGCTCGATCGCGGCGCGCGGGATTCTGACGCCGCTCGTCGTCGCGCCCGATGGCCTGCTCGTGTGCGGCGCGCGCCGCCTCCTCGCCGCGACGGCCCTCGGCCTCCGGGAGCTGCCGATCGTGCGCGCCGCCGATGCCGCCGGGGCGTTTCTCGGCGGCGTGTGGGAGAACGCCGCGCACCGCGACTTCGCGCCGCTCGAGCTCGCGGGCCTGTTCGCGCGCCTCGAGCGCATCGCGGGGCTCGGCCGCGACGAGATCGCCGCCGTGTATCTCCCGGCCTGCGGCCTCGATCCCTCGCCGATCGTGCTCGCGAAGTACCTGGCGCTCGCCGAGCTTCCCGAGGAAATCGCGGCGCTGCCGCTTCGCGAAAGCCACCTCTTCTGCATCGCGGAGCACACCGGCCCCGACGCGGCCGCGCTCGCGGCGGTGTTCGCCGCGCTCCAGCCGAGCGCGGGTGAGGCCCGGATCGTGCGCGGCCTTCTGGTCGACGCGGCCGTACGCGAGGGCGAATCCATCGCGGGGGTGGCGGCGCTGCCCGAGGTCCGCGACATACTCGACGCCGGCACGCCGCCGCGCCTGAAGGTCCCCGCGCTGAGGAGCCTGCTCAGGCATCGCGCGCTCCCCCGCCTCTCCGCCTGGGAGGATGCCGCCCGGGAGGCGGCCGCCCGCGGGGGCCTTGCAGGTCCGATCGAGGTCAGGCTGCCGCCCGACCTCGAGGGCGGCGAGGTCGAAGTCCGCGTGCGCGTCCGCGACGACGCCGGCTTCGCCCGCGCGGCGGGGGCGCTCGGGTCCGCCCGCGCCCGCGAGGCGATCAAGAAGATTCTTTCGATCCTTGGCGGGGAGGAGGCGTGACGCCGGCCGCCCTCATCATCCGGCCCGAGGTCGCGGACGAGCCGCTCGTTGCGGCCGCGCGAGCCGCGCTGCCCGCGGCCGAGGCGCGCGTGACCGATGCGGACGTCCGCGCGATCTGTCCCGGCATCGCGCCGTGGCGGATCCTCGTCCTGGACGGATTCCGGGGCGACCTCGTCAAGCCGCTCGCGCCGGCCGAGTGCTCCCTCGCCGGCCGCGCGGAAGCGTACCTCGCCTGCGGCGTCAACTGCCCGGGCCGCTGCCGCTACTGCTTCCTTCAGGCGTGCGCGACGGTGCCCTATCCCGTTTTCCACGCCAACGTCGCACGCATGGCCGTCGAGCTCGACGCGGCGCTCGCGGCCGCGCCGGAGCTCTACGTTCACCTCGGGCACATCCTCGATCCGCTCGCGTACCCGTTCCTCTCGCCGCTCATAGAGGCCTTCGCCGGCACGGCGGCGCGCTACACGCGCGCGACGCTCGAGCTCAGGACGAAGTTCACGGCGATCGACATGCTGCCCGCGCCGCCGCCTCCCAACCTTCGCGTCGCACTGTCGCTCGCGCCCGCGCGCCTCGCGCGGCGTTACGAGCCGGGGACGCCCGGCGTCACGGCGCGTCTCCGGGCGCTGGCGCTGCTCGTCGAGCGCGGGTACCGCGTCGGCGTCCGGCTCGACCCCGTGCTGCTCTTCGACGGCTGGGAGGCCGAGTACGCCGAGCTGTGCGCGGAGATTCTCGCCGCGCTGGGGGCGGCGCGCGACGCGGACATCGTCCTCGGGACGCTGCGCGGCCCGCCCGAGCTCATCGCGAGGATCCGCGCGGAGGACCCCGGCGATGTCCTGCGGCGCGGCGAGTTCGTCCGCGCGCACGGCGGCAAGCTCGGGTATCCCCGCCCCCTGCGGCTCAAGGCGCTGCGGTTCCTGGCCGAACGGCTGGGGACGAGATTCCCGTTGCGGGTGTGCGGGGAGGAGGCTGGAGCCTCCTTCCATTGAGCGAACGCGGTTTCCACGGTATTCTATCCGGGGCGCGTGCGCGACGCCCGCGGGGAACGCGAGATGAGAAAGATCAACGTCGGAATTATCGGCCTCGGCACGGTCGGGGCGGGCACGGCC
>JBFZCA010000352.1:0-3912 GCA_041308205.1 Planctomycetota bacterium
GCGGCAGGCGCCGTCGGCGGCGCCAGGCCGGCGCTCGCACGGCGGCGCGCGGTCTCCTCCCGCCTGCGCATGGCCTCGGTCACGATGCCGAGATCGTCGGCCATGGGCGACAGGAAGTTGACGCAGAGCGTGAGCCCCGCGAGCGCGCCGCTCACGGCCATGAAGCCGCCGAAGTCGGTGAGGATGCACGCCGCCCACGCGACGCCCGCGGCGAGGCACGACTGCCACAGGTTGACGCGCGCCGGCCGCTCGGGAGATGCCGCGCCGAACCAGTTGACGAGGAACAGGCTCGCGAAGAACACGAAGAGGAGCAGCTCGCGGGTATGGGGGTCCCAGCCGCGGACGACCCCCAACCCCAGATGCCAGACCATGCGATCATCGAGCAGCAGGTACGGCCCGAGCCAGAAGCTCAGATAGCAGAAGACCGACAGCGCGCCCGCGACGAGGAGGCGGCAGGCCATCGATGCCGCGTGCTGGTGCCGCATGCGGCTGTAGAACCAGAGCCCGGCGGAGCTCGTGAGCGTGCTTCCCGCCGTGAGGATGAAGAAGAGGGGCAGGAACTCCGGCCCGATCGGGCCGGTGCGGACGGCCGTCGCCGGGGTCAAGAGCGCGGGCCCCGCGTGGCCTGCGCCCAGGTCGAAGTGCTGCCGTCCCAGCCATTCGGGAGCGAGCGAGACCGCAAGCGACATGGCCATGGCGGCGGCTGCGGCCATGGCGAGCCTCCCGGTCAGGCCATCGCCCGAGCAGATGGTGAAATGGCGCCGCGCGGCGCCGCACGGCCGTTTCCGGGAGCCATTCGCGGGCAGGCCGGCCTGGGCGCGGAACGGCGGCGCACCCGCGGGGTGGTCGTCCAGCGCCAGGTCCAGATCGGCGGCCATGGCGTGCACGCTGTCGTAGCGTTCCTTCGGGTCCTTGGCCATGGCCGTGGCGACGATGCGATCGTACGGCGCGGGAAGGTCGCGGGTCTCGGGCTTCGATGCGACGTGCTTGAGCGCGATCTCGTAGATGTCCTTGCCCATGAAGGGCGCCCGGCCGGTGAGCATCTCGTAGAGGATGACGCCCATGGCGTAGATGTCGACGCGGTGGTCGTAGACGCCGGTGGCGATCTCCGGCGCCATGTAGTGCACGGTGCCGAGGTTCATGGTCTGCTTGCCGGCGTCGCTGATGTTGATGTGCTTGGCCAGGCCGTAGTCGCCGAGCTTCACGCAGTCGGCGTCCAGGAAGATGTTCTCCGGCTTGAGGTCGCGGTGGACGATGTTCTGCGCGTGCAGGCACGCGAGGGCCGAGGCGATGCCGTGGAAGAAGAACCGCGCGCGCTCCTCGCCGATGCCTTGCGGCCGCTCCGCGAGGATGTGCCTGAGGGAGGGCGCCGACCCCGCCACGAATTCCATGATGATGTAGGGCTGCCCGTCCGTGCCGGTCGCGATGTCGAAGACCGAGACCAGGTGGGGGCTCTTGATGTTGATGCAGTGCTTGACGCCGCGGAGCTCGATCTCGGAGTTCTCGCCCAGGCGCTTGAGCGCTACCTCGCGGCCCCCGTCGCTGACGGCGAAGTAGACCTCGCCGAACGCGCCGCGCCCGACGGCGCGCTTGATCGTGTAGCCCGGAAGAGGCCGGTCGCCGTGCCGGTATGTGTACTCCATGTCTATCCTTCCGTGACGGTGAAGCTCAGTCCTTCCACGCGCGCTCGGCGGCCGAGCTCGAGCGTACGCTCGTGCGCCGTGCCCGGCGAGCCGTCGACGCCGATCATCTCCTTGCTCTTGGCCTCGAGATGCCCGTCCGCGAGCATGAGGACGAGCTCCATGGGCCCGAACGCCGTCTTGATGTGCGCGAGGCCCTTGCGGCCGATGACCATGAACTGATCCAGGAGCAACACGTCCGAGGCCTTGCCCTGGAGCAGCGAGGGCGGTTCCAGGCGCAGCAGGGCCGTCGTGCTCAGGGGGCACGGCACGTAGAACGTGAACGCGGGGCTTTCCCCGAGCCGGACGCGGTCGCCGGGCGCGAGGACCTTCTCGCTGACGCGCTTGCCGTTGACCGTCGCCTCGCAATGCGGGCAGAGCATGTACTGCTCGCCCGTCCTGAGGATCTCGCCGGCCAGGCCGGGGATGCGGCCGGGGAGGGGAATGTCCGGGGCGATCGACGAGTCGTGGCGGCCGACCACGATGCGCGGCGAGGACACGAGCAGGTAGGTCCCCACGCCGTCGATCCACAGGTAGAACCGTGAGAACGGCGCGGCCGCCGCCGCGGAGGGGGCGGCCGGCGATGGGGACGGCAACGGCGGTGACGGCGGCGGCACGGGACAGGTGGTGAGCGAGGCGAGGGGGGCCGCGGCGGGGTCGCGGCGCGGCGGCGCGAGCTTCGCGCCGATCTCGTTGCGAAGCTGCACGGCATCGGGCTGCGCCCCGCCGAAATCGATCGCGCGCTTGAGGTCGAGCAGCGCCTCGGGATGGTTGGCGCAGGCGGCGTGCGCGCGGGCTCGGGCGATCAGCGCGTCAACGAGCTTCCGGCACAGCTCCTGCCCTTCGCGTTGCTCCTGGAGCTCGGGGGCGTGCAGAATGCGGCACGCTCCTTCCAGGTTGCCCGCGCGCAGGGCGATGCGGGCTCGCTTGAGTGCGATTGTGCGGTGGAGGCTGAACATGGCTCGACCTCGATGCCGGCGCCCGGATCGGGCTTCGCCCTCCGGACGCACGGCGCATGCGCCGCCGAGAACAGGCCCTCACGAACGTACGGCGCAGCGGATCGGCCCGACGCGCGGCGCCTGCCGCGCGTCGAGCCGATCCGTGTGAGCGCCGGGCTTGTCAGGGATTGTACCTGCAGGTCCGCTACTGAGCGAGTGTCACCGCGGGCGCAGTCTCGTCCAGGTACTCGTTGACCCTGCAGATGATCTCGTCCTCGGACACCGGCGCGGTGGGCGGATCCTCGTCGATCACCGCACCCGAGGCCAGCACCTTCTGGGCCACCTCGAGGCGTTTCCTGAGCTCGGCGACGAGTCTCTCCGCCTTGGCCAGGCTGCTCTGCTCGACGCAGACCCTCGGGCCCTGGTTCTCGAGCTTCATGAGGCGGACATCGTGCTCGAGGCGTTCGATCTCGGCCTCGAGCTCGACCTTCCTCACCTGGGCGCCCTTGAGCGTCTGGATCGCGGTGTCGAGCGATCTCTTGCGGACGCTCAGGACCTTGTCCTTGCCCTCGAGGAGCTTCTCGCCCAGCCTGACGCGCTCGAGCTGCATCGCCAGCGCCTCGACCTGCCGAGTGCGGCCGAGATCCGCGGAGTACGCGACCGGCTGCACCGTCAGCGTGTCCTTCATGCCGCGCATCTTGTCTCTTGCCGAGGCGACGCGCTGCCGTTCCTTGGAGAGTTCCTTTTCGAGCTCGTCCACGGCCACCTCTTCCTGGGCGACCAGGACGATGTTCGCCTTGAGCTCGGGGACGAGGTCGGCGAGGAGGTCGCGCGCGCGCTGGATCTCGAGCTCGACGGGCACGGCGCTCTTCACCTTGGTCCTGAACTGCTTGTAGGAGCTCGAAGCGTAGCCGAAGAGGTCCGTTCCGAACACCAGGCCGCCCAGAATGAGCGCGCCGCCGACACCGACCACCGTCCACTTGATGAGCTTGAACATGTGCGCCTCCTTTTGCATCCGCGGGCCACTGGGATTGCGTTCGCTCACACGGCCGCCGCGCACCGCGCGGGGCAGCCGTTGGATAAGTCGATGCCGAAACGCGGAATTTCAGGGGGGGCGGAGGATTTTCAGCGCGTCCATGGAACCACGGGGTGGGGAAGACGGAAGGACGATGCCACGAAGACACGAAGACACGAAGGTTCTATGCTTGATGAAAGACTCCTTTCGTGTTGGGCTTATAGCTGAAAAGAAAACAACCCAAACGAAAGGAGTCAGATATGAGCGAGTGTATACGACG
>JBFZCA010000353.1:0-10129 GCA_041308205.1 Planctomycetota bacterium
TCCCTGAGCGCCGTGGCCGAAGTGAACCGGGAAGGGTCGATCTGCTCGGCGATGTGGTGCGCCAGATCGGCCCGCAGATGCTCGGGCAGGCTTCCGCGCCCGGCGGCGAGGTCGTCCTCCTGCTTCTCGCGGGGCGTGCGCCCGTGCAGGTCCGGCCGCGGCGTGTGGTTCCACAGCGCGGCGATCGCCGACGTGAAGCGCCGCGCATCGCCCTCGTTTTCGAACGGAGGGATCTTAAGCCGCGTGAAGAGCTCCAGCGGACCCTGCGCGTCCGCGAGGCGGCGCTGGACCTCCTCGACGGTGAACGGCAGCTTGAGCTCCGCGAACACGCGGCTGGCGTACAGCGCCGCCTCGAGCGGATTCTCCAGGCGCGGCTCCCTGGCCCGCGAGCGCCGCATGATGTCGTGGACGCTGCGCGGGTCGCTCACGTAGACGCGGAACCCTTCCTTGTCTCGCTTCGCCGCCCGCTCCAGGCCGTAGGCGAAGCTCTCGGCGTACATGAGCGCCGGCCCGGTGATCTCGAAACGGCCCCGATAGGGAATCAGGCGGGTGAAGATGCACGCGCGCGGGGCGGCATCCCGCGACGCGGCCGCATCGATCACCTTGTAACGCTCCCGGGAGCCGCACAGCCTCAGCGTGAAGCCCTCTCCGGGGCGCAGGTCCTCCACCTGGAAGCCGCCGAACACTGACGCGCGCATGCGCTCGTACACCGCGCGTTCCTCGGCCGGCAGGCCGCCGCCGTGCGCCTCGAGGAAGAGATCGATGCCCGTGTTCCCGCCCGCATCGCGGTGCGAGAAGAGCGTGTAGTCGTCGAACAGCTCCCTGTCCTCGTCGGCGACCTCCCGGCCCTCGCCGAGAAACGAGGCCGCGGCCGACGCGCGGAATTCGTGCATGCGCTCCTCGCGCATGAAGCGCCTGAGCGTTTCGAGAAACGGCGCGGCGCGCGGCGGCAACGCCATACGAGCTCCTCTCATCGCAGGAGCCCGCGCGCGCGTGCCGCCCGCGGGCCCCGGGTTCAATACACGCACTCCCGCGCCGCCTCGGCATACACGCGAATCCGCTCGGGCGGCGCATCGAAGAAATGGTCGGCCGCGGACAGAATGTACCCGCCATCGCCGCCGACGCGCTCGAACAGCGCGCGGACCGCGGCGCGGATCTCCCGCGGCGTCCCGCGCGCCAGCACGTTGTGCTGGTCGAGGCCGCCGATCAACGCCAGGCGGCCGGCGATCTTGGCCTTGAATTCCCACGGCTCCTGGTTGCCGCCGATGCTCTTCGGCGCGAGCGTCTCCGACGCGTCGCACCCGTTGGCGACGATCAGCTCCTCGATCCCCTTGGTGCCCCCGCACGTATGGTAGGCGACGAGGAAACCGATATCGTGCAGCGCATCGTGCAGCCTGCGGTCGTACGGCAGGCAGAACTCCCGGTGAATGTCGGGCGAGATCAGCGTCGAGGAGGCGGCGCCCCCGCCCGTCTCGACGAGGTCGAACTTCGCCCCGCGCATGGCCTCCACGGCCCTGAGCTTCTTCTCGCACAGGGCTTCGAGAAGCCCGTGCACCCAGTCGGGCTTGTCGTACGTCGCGAGGATGAGCTGCTGGATGTCCGCGAGGCACGCCGCGTGCTGCCAGCACCCGGCCTGGTCGCCCCACACGAAGCCGCGCAGGATGCCGCGGTCCCCGAGCGCATCGTAGGCCGTCGCGATCGGCGCGAGGTCGAGCGGCGGCACCGGCATGTACTTGCGGATAAGGTCGGCGTCCTCGTCGCGCTTGATCAGGTACTCCGTGATCCACGTCGTCCGGCGGTCCCCGGCCGTCGTGTACGTGAGCACGCCTTCGGGCGTCGTGATCGTGTGGTGGTAGACGCGGTTGTCGGGCTCCGCGCTCACGACCGCGACCTCGTCGCGCCACTCCCGCGTCGAGCACCGCGACAGGTCCGCCTCCGAGACCCAGAACTGCCCCATGTCCGCGAAGTACTGGATCGCCGCATCGAGGCCGAAGCGCTCGAACGCGTCGACATCGCTCACGCCGCCGAGGTACGTGGCGAGGTGGTACGGCTGCCACTGGTGGAATGTCGCCGGGAGCCGGTCGGGCTTCCCGCGGCGCAGCGCCGTGAGCATGCGTTCCTTGGAGTTCACCGCGCGACTCCTCTCCTGCGGGCCGGGACGAACGTGCGTCGATCGAGCCCATGATACCAACTTGCGCCGCGATGCGCACGTGCCGGAACCGCGCCTCCTTGACCCGGCCGGACGGCGCTCGCACAATAGGCGGTGCGGCGCTCCGCAGGCGGCGCTCGGCACGATGCGCGGCGCCGCCGCGCGCCCCGCGAGGAGGAGACTCATGCAGCGGCCGTGCATCCACCTGATCGCGAACGCTCACCTCGACCCCGTCTGGCAGTGGCGCTGGGAGGAAGGGTGCGCCGAGGCGCTCGCGACCTTCAGAACCGCGGTCGAGCTGCTCGACGCGCACCCCGACCTCGTCTTCAACCACAACGAGGCGATCCTCTACCGCTGGGTCCGCGAGCTCGACCCCGCGCTCTTCGAGAAGATCCGCCGGCTCGTGCGCGCCGGACGCTGGCACATCGCCGGCGGCTGGTACGTCCAGCCCGACGTCAACCTGCCGGGCGCCGAGTCGATCATCCGCCACATCGCCGAGGGCAGGCGCCTCTTCAGGGAGGCGTTCGGCGTCGCGCCCATCGTCGCCTACAACTTCGATTCCTTCGGGCACAGCGCGGGCCTGCCGCAGATCCTCGCGGCCGCGGGGTACGCCATGTACATTCACCTGCGGCCGCAAGCGGCCGAGCTTCCGCTGCCTGCCGACCTGTACCGGTGGGAGGGCGCCGACGGCACGACCATTCTGGGGCTCAGGATCGCCGTGGGCCTCTATCACACCGAGTACGACAACATCGAGGAACGCCTCACGGCGGCTGTCGACATGGCGCTCCGGCTCGAGCGCGATGTGCCGGTCTTCTGGGGCATCGGCGATCACGGCGGCGGCGCCACGCGCGAGGACCTCGCCCTGATCGCGCGGTTCGCGGCCGCCGAGACGCGCGTCCGCTTTCTCCACAGCACCCCCGAGCGGCTCTACGACGCGCTCGAGGCCGCGGGCGCGCACGCCCCCCTCGTCCGCGGCGGGCTCCAGCGCGTCTTCACCGGGTGCTACACCTCGCTCGCGCGCATCAAGCGCGGCTGCGCCGCGTCGCTCGGCCGATTGCTCCAGGCCGAGACGCTCGGCGCGATGGCGTGGTGGCGCGGCGGCGCCGACTACCCGGGGGCCGCGCTCGACGATACGTGGCGGAAGCACCTCTTCAACGACTTCCACGACATCCTGCCCGGCTCGTGCATCCGGCCGGCCGAGGAGGACGCGCTCGCCCTGTACGGCAGCGCGGAGCTCGACGCGCGGCGCATGATGCTCGAGGCCGCGGTCGCGTGCAACCGCGGGCCGGCCGTGCCCGCGTATGTTCCGGTCACCGTCATGCACGCCCATCCGCAGCCGGCCGAGACGCCCGTCGAGCTCGAGTTCATGCTCTGCCCGCGGCCGAAATGGACCGGCGTGTGGCATGCCGAGCTGCGCGCGCTGGACGGCCGCGCCATCGAGTGCCAGGAGGAGGAGCCCGAGGCGCTCCTTCCCTTCAACGGCTGGAGGCGGCGGCTCTGCTTCATGTCCGCGCGGCGCGGCATCGCGGTCGCGCACGCGAAGATCGATGCCGTCGAGGGCGACGTGGATCGTCCCGCCGCCGCGCCCATGCTCGACTTCGCGTTCGATCCGGCCCTGGGCCGCGTGACGCGCATCGCCGCGGCGGGTCGCGACAACGTGCTCTCCGGGCCGTGCGTCGAGTTCCTCGCGGTCAAGGACACGGGCGACTCGTGGGGCGCCGATGTGTGGCGCTACCGCGACGTCGCGGGACGGTTCGAGCTCGAGCCGGGCAGCGTGCGCCTGCGCTCCGCGGGGCCGATCCGCACGATCCGCGAGGCGACGTTCCGCTTCGGCCGGAGCCGCATCACGGCGCAGACGATCGGTTACGCGCGCTGGCCGGCCATCGAGCTCCGGCTGCGCATCCTGTGGAACGAGGAGCGCATGCGCCTCAAGCTCGCGCTGCCCACGGTCTGCGCGCGCGATCGAGTCCTTTGCGAGATTCTCGGCGGCACGGCCGAGCTCCCCGCCGACGGCGACGAGCACGTCCACGCGCGCTGGTGCATGCTGGAGGGCGGCGGCGCCGCGATCGGCGTGGCCTCGTGCGGGCTGCACGGCTTCGACTGCCTGAACGGCGAGCTGCGCCTCTCGGTACTTCGCAGCGCCGCGTACTGCCACGAGCAGCACTTCGAGCTCGCCGAGTACCCGGCGCGCGCGTACATGGACCAGGGAGCGCACGATGTGCGGCTCCTCATCACGGCGGGAACGCCCGAGGAAGTGCGCACGCGCCTTCCCCTGCTCGCCGATCACCTGCACGCGCCGCCCGTCGCCTACGCGCATCTTCCGATCGGGGCGGACGGCGCCGCGCAGGACGGCGCGCCTCCCTTCCTCACGCTCGCTCCCGCGCACGTGCGGCTCCTTGCCTGCAAGCGGGCGGCGGACGGCGAGGCGCTGATCGTCCGGCTCCAGGAGGGCGCGGGTCTGTCCTGCACCGCCGCGCTCGCGTTGCACCCCCCGGGTCTCGCCCTGACGCTCCCATTGAAGCCGCTCCAGATCGCGACGCTGCGAATCGAGCGCTCGGGAGCATGGCGGCGCGCGGCAATGATCGAGGAGGAGTGACGACCGGACCGGCCGCGACCCGCCTTGAGTCGAACATGGGAACATGGCAGACTCATGGAAGAGGAATACGGTTCCCATGCGTGCGGGAACATCCGGCGCCCGCGGACCCGCCGCACGTTCGCCTTCTCGAGCGAGGTCGCCCGTGAGCACCGCAGTCCGCGTGATCGCCTGCTTCCTTGTCGCGGGGCTCGCGATCGGCGCGCTTTCTGCGGCGGCCGGCGCGCCGCCGGGAACGGACATCGTCCTGGAACGCGCCCGGCGGGCGCTCGCCGCCGGCGACCACGCCGCGGCGATCCCCGAGCTTGCAGCCGCCATCGAGCATCTCGAGCGGCAGGGCGCCGGCGATGCGCTGCTCGGCGAGCTTTCCTACAATCTGGCCGTGTGCTACCAGAAGGTCGGGGACGGCCCCCGCGCCGCGGCCGCGGCCCGCCGCCGTCTCGAGCGGGCTCCCGATGACAAGAGCATGCTCGAGCTCCTGGGCAAGATCTCCTTCGTCCTCGGCGACTACAATGCCGCGGCCGGCGCCTTCGACCGTCTGAAGGCGCTCGCCCCGCCCACGCCGCGGCTCCTCAGGCAGCTTGTCACGGTTCACACCAGCCGGCGCAGCCAGGAAGAGACCGCGCGCGCGGTGGCCGACCTCCTGGCGCTCGACCGCAGTCCGGCCAGCCTCGAGGCGGCCCTGGAGGCCTACGTCACCTTCCATCAGCACAGGGAGGCGATCGCCGTCATCGAGGAGCTCGGGCGGACGCAGGGCGCGCGGCCCATGTACCGCTTCGCGGCCGGGTACGCCCACGCCAAGCTCGGCCACCGCGAGGAGGCGGAGCGCGAGCTGCGCGCGGTCATCGACGATCCCATCCACGGCGACGATGCCCGCTTCGAGCTCGGGCTCGTCCTGAAGGAGCAGCGCCCGCGCCACGGGGAGGCGATCGGCGTCCTGGCCGAGCTGCTCGAGCGCGATCCGTATTACACCCAGGCCTGTTTTCAGCTCAGCCAGCTTCTTCTGCGGCAGGGCAAGCGCGAGGAAGGCGAGCGGCTCAGGCAGATGCACGAGGCGCTGCAGCAAAGCGAGCGCGAGCTCCGCAAGGGGCGGGAGTTCACGGCGGCCGGGCTGTCGGTCGAGGCCGCCGTCTATCGCAGCGCGGGGTACATCGGCCGGCGGCAGTACCGCAAGGCGGAGGCGGCGCTGCGCGCCGAGCTCGAGAAACAGCCGGACGACCCGCGCCTGCTCGTTCCCCTGGCATCGCTTCTGCTCGAGACGGAACGGGCGCGGGACGCCGAGGAGCTGCTGCGCGGGGCCGCGCCGAACGCGACCGTCGTGCGGCTCCTCGGGTTGAGCGTGTGGCGCCAGGGACGCCTGGCCGAGGCCGAGGAGCAACTCCGGCGGATCATCGATGACCCGGCAAGCGGCGCGACGGTCCGCGCGGCGCTGGGACGCATGTACGTCGAGGATCACGCGGATCCCGAGGGCGCGCTCAGGATCCTGCAGCCGCTTCTCGCCGACAATGCGCCGCCGCCCGACGCCGTGCTCGCGGCAGCGAGAGCGCGGTGCGAACGCGGCGAGTTCGACGAGGCGCAGCGTCTGTGCGCCGGGCTTCGGGACGCGGAGGAGCCCGCGCGGAGCGAGGCGAAGCTCTACCTGGCGTGGTGCGCCATCGAGCAAGGCGCACCGGCGCGGGCGGCGCCGCTTCTCGAGGAGGTGGCGGGCGCGCATCGCGGCTCGGGACGGTACTTCTCACTGAAGCGCAAAGCGCTCGAGGCGCTCGGCGACGCGCAGGCTTCCCAGTACCGCGCGTACGAGCAGACCTTCACCGCCCTGGAGGACGAGGCGCGGCAGCTCAGGCTCCAGGTCGCCCGCGCCCGCTGGCCGGAAGCAACGGCGAATCTCATCGCGCTGGTCGAGAACGCCAGGCGCCGCCGCCGGCCGCAGACGGCTTGCCTCTACGCGTCCCTGGCCGCCGAGGCCGACCCGTCCTCGGCGGAGGCGTTGCGTCTCCTCCTCGAGTGCCCGATGTCCGACTTCGTCAAGCTCAGCGCCCTCGTGCGACTTGCCCGTCTCGCGCCGGCCGACAGGACAACGGCCGATCAAATCGCGGAGATCCGCGGCCGCTACGGGATCGCGGTTGGGCAAACCACCAGCGAGGATGTCACCGTGCCTGAGCCGGCGCGACCGTGAAGGAGTTCCACTCCGTCGCGGCGCCCTGCCCCTCGACGCACGTCGCGACGCGGTTGACCGCGCCGGGAGAGAAGGATTCGGCAACGCCGTTCGGCCACAGGACGACCAGGCGGCGCACCGCGACGGCCGCGCCCAACCCGAAACGGACCACGGCCTCGCTGGTCGAGCCCCAGCTTCGTTGAACCCGCATGTAGCGGATCTGCCGGCCCCGTTCATCCTCGATCCCCACCCACGCGCCGATGCCGAATCGGTTCTTCCCGCGCCCTTGCAGCCTGACGCCCAGCCACGGATGCAGCGGCCCGCCCTCGCACTCGAGAACGGTCGGGGGGCCGTCTATGTTGTTGAAGATGACATCGAGGTCGCCGTCGCCGTCCAGGTCGGCGGCGGCGCTGCCGCGTGTCGCGCCGCGCACGGCGAGCCCCGGCCCCGTGTGCGCCGTGACATCGGAGAAGTGTCCCGTGCCGTCGTTCAGGTAGAACTGGTTCGGCTGGCGGTACCCCGGGTTGCCCCGCACCTGGTCGGCCTGCGGGACGACGTGGCCGTTCCCGACCACGAGATCGACCGCGCGGTCGTAGTTGAAGTCGGCGGCCAGGACGGCCCAGCCGACGTACTGATAGCTCGGCGCGGCCAGGCCGCGGCGCGCCGTCTCGTCCGTGCAGAGCTCGCCGCCCTCGTTGGTGTAGAAGGTATTCGTGTCGTTCTCGTAGTTGCAGACGAAGATGTCCTCCCGGCCCGCGCCGCGGAAGTCGGCCATCTCGGTGCCCATCCCCGCCTGGGCCATGCCGGCCTCGTTGAAGGCGACGCCGCACTCGAAGGCCGCGTCCCTGACGGTGCCGTCCCCGCGGTTGAGAAAGAGAAAGTTGGCCGTCGAGTCGTTGGCCACGTAGATGTCCGGCCACCCGTCCTGATTCACGTCGCCCGCGATCGCCCCGAGGCCGTAGCCTGGTTTCACCGCGCGGAATCCCGCGCGCTCGCTCCAGTCGCTGAAGGTGCCGTCCCCGTTGTTGTGGTAGAAGATGTCGTGCTCCCTCGGCAGCCCCACCGGCCCGACCAGGATCGGGATCCCGTGCAGATGGCAGCTCCGGGAGTCGCCGCGGCGGGGCGCGGTCTTGAGGTCGAACTTGAGGTAGTTCGTGACGTAGAGGTCGAGATTCCCATCGCGGTCCATGTCAACCCAGACCGAGCCCGCTCCGAACCCCGCGTGGCCGACCCCGGCCCGCTCGGTGACGTCCTCGAAGGCGCCGTCGCCGCGGTTTCGAAAGAGCTTGTTCGGGCCCCAGTTGGTGATAAAGAGATCGATCCGGCCGTCGCCGTCGTAGTCGGCGGCCGCGGCCGCGATGCCCCAGCCCCGGTCGGCCACGCCGGCGGCCTCGCCGACCTCGGTGAAGCGCCAGTTGCCATCGTTGCGATAGAGCTTGTTGCCGGGCCCCTTCCCCGAGGCGAGAAGCTCGAAGGTCGAGCCGTTGATGAAGTAGAGGTCCTCGCGCCCGTCGCCGTCGTAGTCGAAGATCGCGCAGCCGCCGCCCTTGGTCTCGACGATGTACTCCTTCGTGACGCTGCCCCGGAGATGGTGAAACGAAACGCCCGCGGCGGCGGCGACGTCCCGGAAGCGCGGGATTCGAAGCTCGGGGGCCTTCTCCGCGCCCGCAACCGCCCCGACGGACGGCAGCACCGCCACGCCTGCAAGGATTGCCGCGAGACGAGTCCCGGCCATGCGCATTCGACCTCCCTGGCGCAGCCCCACGTTCTGCCATCCATGGTACCGCGCCGGGCGGGAGGAGGGCAACGAGGCGCATCGCGCCGCTGCCGCCGATCCTGCCGCGGCCGCGCCGCATCGACCACTGGATGGGCGCCGTTCGCCGCGTGTAGAATGTGGGGACGTAGGTTCTGGAAGTCCTCGCGCGTTTCTGACCTGAAGGAGGTGCCTGCATGCGCACGACACGGAAACTCGGCCGGCGTGGATTCCTGGGCGGCGCGGCCGCGGCCGCAGCGTTCAACGTCATCCCGCGCCATGTGCTCGGCGCGGCCGGCGAGCCCTCTGCCAACAACAAGCTCAACATCGCCGGCGTCGGCGTCGGCGGCATGGGCTCGCACGACATACGGTCGGTGCCCGGCGAGAACATCGTCGCCGTGTGCGACGTCGATGCGGGCCGCGCGGCCGAGGCCGCCAAGCCTTTCCCGTGGGCCAAGGTCTACACCGACTACCGCGACATGCTCGAGTCTCAGAAGGACATCGATGCCGTCATGGTGGGGACTCCCGACCACAACCACGCGGTCGTCACCATGAAAGCGCTGAAGATGGGCAAGCACGTCTTCTGCCAGAAGCCCCTCACGCACAGCGTGTACGAGGCCATCGAGATCGCCAAGGCGGCGCGCGAGGCCAAGACGGCGACGCAGATGGGCAACCAGGGACAGGCGGGCGAGGGCGCGCGGCTCGTCAGCGAGTACATCTGGGCCGGGGCGCTCGGCAAGGTGCGGGCCATTCACGGCTGGTCCAACCGCCGTCCCGACATCTCCCCGCGCGGCGTCGCGCGGCCGACGGACACGCCGCCCGCGCCCGCGAACCTGAACTGGGACCTCTGGATCGGCCCGTCGCCCATGCGGCCGTACCACCCCTGCTACCACCCCTTCGCGTGGCGCGGCTGGTGGGACTTCGGCACGGGCGTTCTGGGCGACATCGGCTGCCACAACCTGTCGGCGGTCTTCAAGGCGCTCAAGCTCGGCTGGCCGGAGAGCGTCGAGGCCTGCTCGACCCACTGGAACGCGCCGCCCGAGGTCAAGGACGAGACCGCGCCCGCCGCGTCGATCGTGACCTACCGCTTCGCCCCCGAGGGCGACCGGCCGGAATTCACGATTCAGTGGTACGACGGCGGCATGATGCCGCCCCTGCCGAAGGAGTTCGGCACGGAGACCATCTTCGCCGACGACGGGACCCTCATCGTCGGGGACGAGGGCATGCTTCTGAACGAGCGGCTGGTGCCGGAGGCCCGCGCGAAGGAAGTCGGCAAGCCGCCGCAGAAGCTGCCGCGCTCGCCCGGCCACTACAAGGAATGGACCGATGCCTGCAAGGGCGGCGCGCCCGCGGGCAGCAACTTCGCCGACCATGCCGGACACCTGGCCGCGGTCGTCTTGATGGGCAACATCGCGATCCGCACCCAGCAGAAGCTCTTCTGGGATGCAGAGAAGCTGCAGTTCAAGGGCAACGACGCGG